>JBBRHE010000056.1:0-18170 GCA_038223165.1 Tepidisphaerales bacterium | reverse complement strand
GGATGACGGATCGGCCGGGGCGATGAGCGCTGAATAGGTGCAGGCCGAAGCGCTGTGACAGTTCGTGGCACGCTTTCACCCCGCGAACACTGTTTCCCTGCACGTCGAGTTTTGGTGAGAACGCCGCGATACCCATGCGGCCAGGCAGGACGGCGAGGATTCCACCGGCCACACCGCTCTTGGCCGGCACACCAACGTCGTACAACCACTGACCGGCATAGTTATACATGCCGCAGGTCGTCATGATGCTCAGCACGTCTTCCACATGCCCGCGCGCCCACTCGGGTGAAGGGCTCGCCATCGCGCGAACTCCGGTTACCGGGTTCACACCGTGGTTCGCCAGTGTCGCCGCCATCACCGCCAGGTCGTGGCAGGTGACCAGAATCGAACATTGGCGGAAGTAGAGTTCGAGCCCTTGCTCGACGGCATCCCCGACAATATCGAAGTTGCGGAGCAGGTGCGCGATCGCGCGGTTTCGGTGCCCGGTCGAACGTTCGGACTCGTAGATCCGCTGGTCGATCGTCAGCTCACGACCCGCGAAGCGGCTGAACCACTCCAGGGTGTGCGGCAGGGCGTTGGCACCGATGCGGTCGTTAATCAAGCTGCTGATGGCAATTGCGCCCGCGTTGATCATCGGGTTGAGAGGTCTGCCGGTTCCCTGTTGCAGGCTGATCGAATTAAACGCGTCACCTGACGGTTCGACTCCCACCCGCCGGGATACTTCATCAGGCCCACCCAGTTCTAGCGCCAAACCGTACGCGAACGGTTTACTGATCGACTGAATCGTAAAGGGCTGATTGCTGTCACCGACGTCGTACGATGCCCCATCAAGCGTCACCAGGCTGATGCCGAACCAATCGGGGTTGGCGTTTGCCAATTCCGGGATGTAGGTGGCGATATCCCCATCTGGATTTGCGCGATGCCGCTCCCAAATGTCGGAAAGTAGACCGTGAAGCGGTGTTTGCCGCCCGATTGCCGCGCCCATAGGCATTCCTCCTACCCAAACCCTGTCCGCAAGTATTCATGCAAAGGGAGTGCCAAGCTCAGCAGGGAGGCGTTGCTCACTTGGGCGCGTCGGACAGAACGCCGCTCGCTATTTTTGTTATAGCCTTCGTTCGCTACAGTTCCACGTCACTCTCATTCGGAGGAATTCCGTTGGCCAAAGATGCAATGATCCAGACGCGTCAACTTACACCCGATGCCAGCGAGTCCTGGCGCATTTTCCGCATCATGTCGGAGTTTGTAGAAGGATTCGAAGTGATGTCGCGCGTGGGACCGGCCGTTACGATTTTCGGTAGCGCCCGGACGAAACCTGAAGACCCGTACTACAAAGCGGCCGAGGAAACCGCGCGATTGCTTGCCAAGAGGCACTTGACCGTGATCACCGGTGGTGGACCCGGCATCATGGAAGCGGGCAACAAGGGCGCGAAAGAGGTGGGGGGTGTCAGTGTCGGCCTGAACATCACGTTGCCACAGGAGCAGGAGGGCAACAAGTATCAGACGATCGCGCTGGACTTCCACTATTTCTACGCTCGCAAGGTCATGTTCGTGAAATACGCCGGTGCGTTTATCTGTTTTCCGGGTGGATTTGGCACGCTGGACGAATTTTTTGAAGTGCTCACGCTTGTGCAGACGCTGAAGGTCGAGCCGTACCCGATCATTCTATATGGCAGTGAATACTGGGGCGGGCTGATCGAATGGATCCGAAAGCAGATGGGTGGGCAGTACATCGATCGTGAGGATGTCGACATTTTCCGTATCGTCGATTCACCGCAAGATGCGGTCAAGCAGGTCGTCGCCGGCATGAAGAAACACTGGTGGCGGCCTCTCGACGAGGAATTGCAGAAAATCGTCGAGGACGAAGACGTCAAACCGCCCCTGGCTTCCAACGGTCAATCCGGCACTACGGGTGAAGGCACGCGATATGGCCGGCGACCGAAGAAGTCGAAGCGGAAGGTCGCCAAGCAGTCGACGAAGCCGGTGCAGTGAATGGGAGTGGAGAGTGCCGATTGCTTAATGCAGAGTGCTGAATGCGGAGCGTGCTAAAGCTGCATTCAGCGCTCATCCCGTAATTCGGCTCATAAACATCCAAGCGAGCCCGAGCAGCACGAAGAACCCGACCACGTCGGTGACGGTCGTCGCGAAGATAGTCGCCGATTGCGCGGGGTCGAACCCCAATGCCTTCATGATGAAGGGCACGCCCACGCCCGTCACGCACGCCAGGGTATGATTGACGAACAGCGCCGCTGCGATCACGATGCCCAGCACGATTCCATGTTCGTGATGAAAGCCGTACGCGATCAACCCGGTTACCAGACCGATGACGACTCCGGTCAGCATGCCGACGATCGCCTCACGGTAAAGGATCTGCTTTAGCAGCCGTCGATCGACCTCACCCAGCGCGATGCCACGGATCGCGACGGCCATCGCCTGGGCGCTGGCGTTGCCACCCATGCCTGCGACGATCGGCATATACGCCGCCAAGATTGATAGCCGGGTGATCGTGTCCTCGAACATCCCCACGACAAACGCCGCCATGAACGCGGTGCCGAGGTTGACGAGCAGCCACCAGACCCGCTTTTTGAAGCTGTACTGCCACGGACTGGTCAGCTTTTCTTCAGCACCGGCGCCGAACATCTTCTGGACGTCTTCGGTTGCCTCTTCACTGATGACGTCGACGACGTCGTCAACTGTGATCAAGCCGACCAGCCGGTTGCGCTCGTCGACGACCGGCATCGCGAGGTAACCGTACTTGCGCATCTTGCGGGCGACCTCTTCCTGGTCCATCGTCGCCGGGACACTGGTGACGTTCGACCTCATGATCTGGCCGATCCTCTTATCGGGATGCGCGAAAATCAGGTCGCGCATCGACAGCACACCGATAAGATGCCCACGGCGGTCGACCGTGTAGACGTAGAACATCTGTTCCAGCTCGTCTTTCAACCGTCGCAACTCGGCGATCGCTTCCTCGACTGTCATTTCCTCGAGCAGGTACGTGACGTCGGTGGTCATGATGCCACCGGCGGTGTCGGGTGGATATTGCTCGAGCCGGCGGACCTCCGACCGCTCTTCCGGGTCCATCTCTTCTATGAGACGGTCGTGCAACGGCCCCTTGACGTGCTCAAGAATGTCGACGCGGTCGTCCGGGTCCATCGCAGCCAGAACCATCGACGCCTCGGCCTCCTCCATGTCCCCGATGACCCCGGCCGCCTGCGTCGGGTCCATCTCGGCCAGGATGTCACCGGCGGTGTCCGGGTCGAGAATCTCCGCAACCTCGGCGGCAGACTCGTTGGAAAGCTTCGAGAGCAGCCGGGCCCCGTCCGGCGCCGGCAAGTCTTCGATCCGATGCGCAACCGCTTCCGACGTTGATTCGTTGGCCGGTGGCGCATCGATCACGTCAACATCGTCGTCACGGTCATCATCTCGATCGTCCTCGTATCGTTCAGCCATCGTCAGTGCCTTCTACAGAGTTTTATCGGGACAAGTACGCAGGCGTCAGAATGTTTGCTGACTCGACCTCTCGCGTCATCTTTGACTGCATACTGCATACTGCATACTGCCTACTGCCTACTGCCTTTTAATCCAACGGCGCATACCAGAACAACGTGACTGCCTCTTTCACAAGGTCGTGATTTGAATTGCGATGATCGTCCACGCCTGAGAGCTCAAACCCGCTTTTGGTCAGAAGGGCGGCGGCCGGGAAGTTGTCCGTCGACGACTCGGCGAACACCGCGCGAAGCTGCTGCTCACGGGCGAAATTGACCGCTGCGAACACCAGCGCGGTCGCCAATCCTTGTCGCCGGTGTTCCGAGTCGACGCGAAGATCAAGCAACCGAAGCGTTTTGCGAACCGGGTCGGCCTGGGCCAACATCAGCGCAACGGGTACATCGTCATGCTCTGCGAGCAGCGCAAGGCCCTCGTCGGCGCCACTTGTAATTTGACGCAAGGTAAACGTCAGCTCTTCGGACAGGAGTGCGTTAAGCACCACACGTTCTCGCAACGGTCGCCGCGCCAACCGCCAACTGCGGTCGAGGCCTTCACCACCGCGGTCGACGTGCAGGTAGTCGGCGGATTCGACGGTCGCGTCGATATCGTTGATAAAGAGCACATCGTTGGTCGTGGCAGGGCGAATCTGCATAACAAATATCCCGTCACTTTTGAATGAACGTAAGCGTCAATGGTTCGACCGCGGCCGCGAGAAACGAGGCGCGAAACGTTTCGGTGTTCGCAAATCGGCGTCGCGGCAACCGCCGGGCCGGCACGCTTGTCTCGATCTTCCGGGAAACGAACGGCCATGGCTCGATGGTCAATTCGGTTGAACTTAAACAACGCGTTGTCAGCGTAATCAGTGGCTTGGCCGGTTGGGGATGCACCTCAAACGTTTTACCCACCGGTGGATTGTTGCAACAAGCCGCCAGGCTCATCTGGTCGCACGCCTGCAGCCATCGAAAGTCGAAACGCAACGCATCCTCGGCAGGGTCTGCGCCTTCATCCGCTAGCCCATGTCGCAGGGGGCGGTTGGTTGCCAAACCGAGCGATTTTCGCAGCGATTCCTGCCGTTCGATCTCGCGGTGCTGGAATTTGTTCATCTCGAACTTTCGATGTGGATCGGTGAACAGATCCGCATGATGCGTGACGGCGAGAAACGACAACGCCATCACGTGCAAACTGACCAGCAGCCCCGCATACGGATCGCGATCGGCAGCGCGTGCCGCGCTGGCCGACCAGACGCGCAGCGCCACCTCCGGTGGGGACTCGAACACATCCAGAGGCAAACCCTCCGCATTCAGCGTCGGCTCGTGATCGTCATGCAACGGCCAACCACAATCGTGCAACGCGACGCCCAGAATCGCCGACGATCCGCCCGCCAGTGGCCGAAAACCGCGCCCACCAAGATGGCGCGCCAGTTCACCGGACAGCAGGGCGTGATCGTGCTGTAGAATGAGGAGGAAGTCGTCCTTATCTTCACGGCGGATCATGGGGGGCAGTATACGCGACACGTGGCCACACGGCGCGCCGCTCGCGATGGCTTCCTTCGCGCGGTAAAGTCTGCCCCCGTGCCGCTTGACCATCCTTCTTATCTCGGTCCACTGTTTGTCGTCGCGCTGATTGTGCGTGTTGGGTTCGCGCTGTATACGGTCGGCCTGGTTCGCTCACGACATGCCGCTGGCACCATGGCGCGATCGTTGCTTGATCTTTGTTTTTCAGTGCTCGCATTTGCACTCGTGGGCACCGCGTTCGCGAGCTCGTCGAGTGGCAATGCGTTCTTCGCGTTCAACGCCCACGAGTTGCTCGGCATTGGTGGGATTGCGAACGGTGCTGAACTCGTCGCGCTCGTTTTGGCTGGCTCGATCCTGTCGGGCGCGTTGGCTGAACGGTGTGGATTCTGGGCCAGCATGCTCGCTGCGGTGGCGCTGGGCGCGGTGGTGCTGCCGTTACCGTTGTATTGGACGATGTTTTCCAGCGGCCTGTTCGCCAAGTGGGGCGCGGGTGGGCTTGGGGTTGTCTACCCGGTTGCAGGGGCGGTGTTTGCCTGGGTCGGCATTCGCATGATCGGCCCACGGGCGAACAAATATCATCGGGATGGTTCAACAGGACTGATCCCCGGACACAACCTGCCCTTGGCCGTGGTCGGCGCGATGGTCGCCGTCGTCGGACTGATCGCGTTGAACCTCGGTGCGTTGGCGCGACCCGACCAAGCCATCATCACCATCGCTGCCGGTGGAGTCGCGGCGGCCATCGTTACGCAGGTGAAGTTTGGGAAGCCGGATATTGGGTTGATCCTCACCGGTGTGCTCGGCGCTGCCGTCGCTTCAACGGCTGCTGGCCAGATGCCCAGTTGGGCGCCCACTCTTGTCGGCGCAGGGGCCGGGTTGCTCGTTCCGCACTTCGCGTTTGAATTGGATACCCGTTTCAAGACCGACGACCCGATCGGTGGGGTGTCGATCTTCGGCGTAGGTGGCGCCTGGGGCCTTATCATGACCGGGCTCCTTCACAGCGGCACGCTCGCAGACCGCGCCTTGCTGACCGGCAAGCTTCTGCTGGCGTACACCGTCATTGCCCTTTGGACCGCCGGCATCGGCTTTCTGGTTTTCACACTGATTAAGCGAGTGGCCCGCCTTCGCGCCAAGGAAGCCGACGAGTTCGACGGCTTGGACCTCGCCGAACACGATGTGTCGGCGTATCCGGATTTCCAGCAGAACACGATCCGCAGTTTTCACATGCGCGAGGCATGAAATGTCGGACCAGCCGCTGTAAGGCGTTTAAGAACAGGATTTTAGCAAGCTTTGGGCTGCCCTGAACGGGTGCCGGCTTTACGCTTAAGAGGTGACAAAGCTCTGGGTTACTGTTGAACACCTTCCACTGTGCTAAGTGCGGAAAATCGTCGATTGGGCATCAATAAATGCCGTTCCCCTTGCAGGTCGCGAGGCCCGTCCTTATACTGCTCGACTCGAATTTCCGGACCATGCCCTTTGGCTAAGTCCAACGCAGAAGGAACGAAATGCCGACGATCAACCAGCTCATTAAGAAGCCGCGGCGGGCACTGGCTCGCATCAATAAGGTTAAGGATCTCGAAGCATCGCCGCAGAAGCGTGGCGTGTGCCTTCAGGTCAAGACCATGACGCCCAAGAAGCCCAACTCGGCGCTCCGCAAGATCGCCCGAGTCCGGCTTTCCAACGGTAAGGAAGTCACGGCTTACATCCCCGGTGAAGAGCACAACCTGCAGGAACACAGCATCGTGCTGGTCCGTGGCGGTCGTGTGCGCGACCTGCCGGGCGTTCGGTATCACATCGTTCGTGGCACGCTCGACGCACTGGGCGTTGACGGTCGCAAGCGGAGCCGTAGCAAGTACGGCGCGAAGCGCGGCAAGTAAGGGCCGTAAAGGGACAGGGGTCTATGCTGACGTCTTTGATCCTCTTGGCGGAGGATATGGACGGAATGAAGTCGGGCTGGGGTGGGATGATATTCATGGGAGTATTCATTCTGGGCGCGATGGCTGTCGGTATCTGGTGGTTGCAAAGGTAGAAAAGAAATGGCTTACAAGAAATTCACTGCAAGCGAAGACATCCTCAAGCCGGATGGTCGCTTTAACAGCAAACTGGTCAGCAAGTTCATCAACTGCATCATGTGGGACGGCAAGAAGACCGTCGCGCAGAAGATCTTTTACGATGCGATGGACGTGGTCACGAAGAAGCTGAAGGACGTTCCGCCACTCGAAATTTTTGAAGGCGCGATCAACAACGTCAAGCCGTACGTCGAAGTGCGCTCCAAGCGCGTCGGTGGAGCGAACTATCAGGTTCCGATGCAGGTGAACAAGCGTCGCCAGCAGTCACTGGCATTCCGCTGGATCATTGGCGCCTGCCGCGAGCAGGGTGGCCGCCCGATGAGCGACCGCCTGGCCGACGAACTGCTGGCCGCCTTCAAGAAGGAAGGCAAGGCCATCAACACCCGCGAACAGACCCACCGCATGGCCGACGCCAACAAGGCCTTCGCGCACTTCGCGTGGTAACGGTTCACTAAAGCAACCATCCGATTCACAAGCAAAGCTGGCCGGCGAACATTCGCCGGCCAGCTTTGCTTTTGCGCATTAGACAGATGACGGTGAAATGTCCTATCAATCGCCGGGAGCCCGGCTTGCCCGCAAATATCGGTAGGGTTTTTCGACTGCCGTTTAGGATCGACCACCGAGGGTACAGAGGATAGAGAGAACACCGAGATCACTGAGTGGAGCGCGAGGGTCAAATACTCAGCCCCTTCCCTCGGTGCTTTTGTATTCTCTACGGTCGTATCGAGCGACCGTCGCCACCTCGGCGGTCGTGCCACGACAGCGGCAATCTGTGCAACCGTCAAATCCCCATTTGCCAGCCCTTGAAATACTCAGTCGTCCGCGCATAATCACTCCCCCTCGCAGGCGCGGCAACGCGGCCGGCACGCCGACTTAGCTCAGTGGCAGAGCGATGCTTTCGTAAAGCATAGGTCCCGAGTTCGACCCTCGGAGTCGGCTTTTCTTCCGCTTTCTCTACTACCGCCGACGCCCGCCGACTCGCTGAATCCCAAAAAGAACAAGCATACGCCAGCCCTGCTGAACTTTTTGGCGAACGTTTCACTGGTCCCCGAGGCCGGCTGGTTCCCACGGTTCAGGTCGTTCTACCGATGATCAGTGACGATCGAACTGACGTACGGTAAGGCAGTGTCGTTGCCTGGCCCGCAAGCTGTGCTTCGATGATCCGGCACGCCGCTGCGCCAACCTCCTGGAACCGCAGGTCGATTGTCGTCAGTGGAACCGGCCAGCCGGTGCCCCCCAGCACGTTGCCCGCACCGACGATCGCTATATCCTTTGGCACGCGCAGCTTAGCCCCATGCAGCGCAAGCAACGCACCGCGGGCCTGATAGTCGGATGCGAAAAGCACCGAATCGGGTCGCGGTGAGAGCTTGAGCAACTGCTGCATCGCGCGGTGACCATCCTGCTCTTCATAGCCGGCGTGAATGATGTACTCGTCCCG
The DNA here is from genome assembly GCA_038223165.1 of Tepidisphaerales bacterium. Taxonomy (GTDB): domain Bacteria; phylum Planctomycetota; class Phycisphaerae; order Tepidisphaerales; family Tepidisphaeraceae; genus DASYHQ01. The sequence continues at coordinate 9,666 of JBBRHE010000056.1, read as the reverse complement.
CTGCGCGAAGCCGAACATGTCCTGCGCGGTGTGGTAGGCGTCCGTGATCTGCCCGGTGCTGAACCGCTCGTTGCCCGCTGTCACCAACGCCAGACGCTTACGACCGGTTTCATTCAGATGGCGGGCGGCTTTTAGAATACCCGCGGCGTAGTCAACCACGACGCATCGACTGAAGCCGTCGGCGATGTCCGTGTAGAGCAACACGCACGGCAGTGCCCGCTGTTGGCAGAGCGCGACGAGTTGCAGGTTCACCGGCGACATCATCACCAACCCATCAAGCCCGCGCAAATCGGGCGCATGGTCGAGCGACCCATTTGCCTCTGTCGCAGCGATGTCGAATAAACGCACCGCGACCGGCCGGCCCGCACCACTGCGCAAGCCCTCGAGCATTGGGCGGAAGAACGGATAGCCATCCGTCAAACTCGCGAACGCAATTCCGAGCGACAGTGGGGCGTTGGGCTTGCTCTCAACTTGTGCCAGACCATTGTCGAATGCGGACTGGGCCAGCTTGACCGCCCGCGGGGATGCGGGGTCGAGCACGATCGTGCCACTGCCCGCTCGCGCGTCGAGCAGACCGCTTTCAGCCAGCTCCTGCAGAGCCCTGCGGATCGTGACCTCACTAATGCCGACGATCTGGCTCATCTCACGTTGAGGTGGAAGCGCCTCACCTGGCTTGAGCCGGCCTTGCGTGATCGCGCCACGAACCAGCGCCCCGAACTGCTTGTAGTAGGGCACCCCGGTCGTGCTGTTGAGCAACCCGCCCAGCTCGGCAACCACCGCTCGTGGATCAGTCACTTGCGACATGCTTGACATATTGCGATATCGCATTAACCTTGTCAATCATTGCAAGTCACGAAAGGCCTTATGAAACTCCTCGTCGAATCGGATCGAAACGCAAACGGCAAGGCGGCTGCGGTCGCGGGGGCACAGTTGATTCGGGACGCAATCGCGGCAAAGGGGTTCGCGAACGTCATCGTCGCGACGGGGGCTTCGCAGTTTGAGATGCTGGGACAGTTAATCCACGAGCGTGTGAACTACGCTATGGCGTACTTGTCGACCTCGCGCGGAAAGTGCTGACCGCTGTGCCGATCGATGTGACGATGGGTTGCTTCAACGTTATCTGGCAGGGTGACGCCAACGCGATGGCGCTGGCCAGCCTAGCACACGCGGGCACACCGGCGTTGACACTAAATCTGGCCGGCCCGGAACTCGTCAGCGTCCGCAGGGTGTGCGAGCGGATGGCGAAACAAATGAACCGGTTGGTCCGTTTTACTGGCACTGAAGCAGCGGATGCACTGCTGTCCAACGGCCAGCGGTCTCATCGCCTGTTCGGCTACCCACAGGTCGGGATCGACCAGTTGACCGACTGGGTCGCCGACTGGGTTGCGCGCGGTGGTGAGAGCCTGGCCAAGCCGACCCATTTCGACGCGCGCGACGGGAAATACTAGAGGCCCCATTTGATGAATCCGACGATTCGTTCGATCCTCCACCAAGGCGTCGCCATTCCTGCTCATCCACTGGCGCTAACGGCGCAGCGGAAGCTCGACGAGCACCACCAGCGCGCGTTGGCGCGGTATTACATCGCTGCGGGCGCTGGTGGGCTGGCGGTGGGGGTTCACACGACGCAGTTTCAGATTCGCGATGCTGCGGTGGGGCTATTCAAGCCCGTGTTGCAGTTGGCCAAAGAAGAGATGGACCGCTCGGACGTTGCGCGAGCGCGGCCGCTGGTGCGCATCGGTGGTGTGTGTGGGAACACCTCGCAAGCGGTCGCTGAGGCGGCGTTGCTGAGCGATCTGGGTTACCACGCGGGGTTGCTGAGCGTCGCAGCGATGCGCGATGTGTCGGAAGACCAGTTGATCGACCATTGCCGCGCAGTGGGTGAGGTCATTCCGATCGTCGGCTTTTACCTGCAGCCCGCGGTCGGTGGCCGAGTGCTACCTTATTCGTTCTGGCGGCGGTTGGCGGACCTTCCCACGCTCGTCGCGATCAAGATGGCGCCGTTCAATCGATATCAGACGCTGGATGTCATCCGCGCCGTGGTCGACGCACAGCGAGACGATGTGGCGCTTTATACCGGCAATGACGACAACATCGTCATGGACCTGCTGACGCCGTTCCGCTTCCGTGTGAATGAAAAAATTGTCGAGCGGCGGATCGTCGGGGGGTTGCTGGGTCACTGGTCGGTCTGGACGAAGCGCGCGGTCGAATTGCTCGAAGCATGCCACAAGCTTGTCCGTGATGGTGGCAGCGTGCCGGTGGAGATGTTGCGGTTGGCCATCGAGGTGACCGACTCCAACGCCGCGTTCTTCGACGCCGCCAACGGGTTTGCCGGCTGCATCGCGGGACTTCACGAGGTCCTGCGACGGCAAGGCCTGCTCGAAGGCATCTGGTGCCTCAACGAACACGAGACCTTCGGGCCGGGGCAACATGAAGAAATCGAGCGCGTGTACAATGCGTATCCGCATCTGAATGATGACGCGTTTGTCGCGGAACATCGTGACAAATGGCTTGCGTAATGAGGTGGTGAGGCCTTCCTGAACGCGATTGAGTAACGTTTGGAACGGACAAAGAAGAAGAAGAAGCACGCCGCAAACGACGCGGCTAAACGTCATTCGGCAAACGCCAGGAGCCTTTGTTGACGCGATACCGTTGACGGGGTTCCCAAGGCGCGCGCCTCGAAATCCAGCAACCACTTTTTGCGGTCCATGCCACCGCCGTAACCCGTAAGGCTGCCGTTGGCACCGATGACGCGGTGGCAGGGGATGACGATCGCGACGTGGTTGCGACCATTGGCACCACCGACCGCCCGACTCGCCGTCGGCATGCCGAGCGCGGTGGCCTGCTGGCCATAGGAGCGCGTCTGCCCGAAGGGAATCTCAAGCAGCGCAGCCCAGGTTCGTTTTTCAAAGTCCGTGCCCCGCGGGGACAGCGGAATCGTAAAGCGTTGTCGTTCACCTGCGAAATATTCCACCAGCTCGCGAACGGTCTGCGACAGGATGGGGTGATCGAGCGGTCCCTCTTCGGTCACATGGCACTCGGCCAATTCGGACGGCATTGCACGTTGTAGAAAATCCAGCACGATCAGGCCCGTGTCATCCACTTCAGCACGCATCGGGCCGACCGGCGTGGAAATGATCGTTGTTTGGGTCATGGTTCCTCTCCGATCGAGTTGAAACTGCCGCGATGTCCGCTCGAGCAATATAGCCGTAACGTCCGTAAATATCCTGAACCAAACACGAATCACCGGCAGGGCCATGCGGGACGTTTGTGTCCGGTGGGCGAGATGAATATACTGGCCCTCCCGATCCATCGGGGCATTAGCTCAATTGGGAGAGCGCCGCGTTTGCAACGCGGAGGTTACGAGTTCGAGCCTCGTATGCTCCATTCTTCCTCACCGGTCGCGGTATTGGGAATACTCAGTACGGGTGACAGCGTGATCGCCGGCGTTGTGCTTTCGAGTCATCGCAGTCGACAGGGTCGATATTCCCACACCATGATGGGTTCCGCGACCGAATTGGCCCAGCGGCACAACGACGGCAAATGCGATCCCTTACCTGCCTCGTTCGTCGATAGACATTTCGGTGGTCCTGTCGTAGCATTTTCCCTTGCACGATCGCGTGCCCGTAGCTCAATTGGATAGAGCGTTGGCCTCCGAAGCCGAAGGTTATAGGTTCGACCCCTATCGGGCACATTTCATTTCACCGCGGGTCGCGGTTGGTTGTTGACGGAGCTGTTTATGGCACGCCTGTTGATCGCGTCGGTGTTGCTTGTTTCGTTCGTCGCTGGTGGGTGCGCCCAGACGCGCAAGAGCGCTTACTACGGGGTGTGGAGTAAACTCGGCTGGGCCAAACGCGACATTCTCGTCGACCGAGTCGAAGACGCCCGCGATGAACAAAACGCCGCCAAGGAGCAGTTCAAGACCACGCTTGAGAAATTCCAGGAGATCACCGGCAGCAGTGGTGGCGAGCTGGAATCCAAGTACAAAAAGCTCAACAGTGCCTACGAAGATTGTGTGAAGCGCGCCGAGGCCGTCACGACGCAGATCAACAAGGTCGACACCGTCGCGACCGACCTGTTCAAGGAATGGGAAGCCGAGCTCGAACAGTACGACAACGCCGAGCTGAAGAAATCCAGCGCTGAGAAGCTCGCGTCTACCAAGACGCGCTATGCGCAGCTGCTGAGCGTCATGCGTGCCAGCGAGTCGAAGATGCCACCGGTCGTTAAGGCCTTTCACGACCAGGTGCTCTACCTGAAGCACAATCTCAACGCCCAGGCGATCGCGTCGCTGCAAACCACCGCGACGACCATCGAGGGGGACGTGCAGAACCTCATCAAGGATATGGAAGCTTCTATCAACGAAGCCAACGACTTCCTGTCCCAGTTGAAGGCGTAACCTGATGGCCGGCCGTGCGTTCGCCACGGGTGCAAGTTCATTTTTAGCTTGTTGCATAGTGCGCCCGCGAGGTCCGGAACGCCCGCTCTCTCGCGTTGGCGGGTAGACTGCCGCGGACGAATGAACCAGACGTGCGACATTGCGATCATCGGAGCCGGTGCCGCGGGGCTCACCACCGGCATTTTTGCGGGCGAGGCGGCGGTGGGGCGGTCGCTGCGCATCGTAATTCTTGATGGAGCTAAGACGATCGGCGCGAAGATCCTCGTTGCGGGGGGTGGGCGGTGTAACGTCACCAACGTCGAGGTTCGGCCGGTCGATTACAACGGCTCGAAGAATATCGTCAAAAACGTCCTGGCAGCGTTCGACGAACTGCGGACGGTCGAGTGGTTCGCGTCGCTGGGCGTCGAACTGAAACGCGAGTCGACCGGCAAGCTCTTCCCAACGACCGACAAGGCCCGCACGGTTCTCGACGCGCTGCTCGACCGCTGTCGCACGCTGGGTGTCGAGGTCGTCGCTGACCAGCGCGTGCACGACGTGAAACCCGTCGATGGCGGTGGGTTTGAAGTCACGACGCAGGACGGCCTCTACCGTGCATCGCGGGTCGTCATGGCGACGGGGGGACGCTCACTACCGCGCACCGGGTCCGACGGTGCTGGCTGGGCGATCCTGAAGCGCCTCGGCCACACGATCACGTCCACGCACATGTCGCTCGTCTCGCTCGTCTGCGCCGGCGAATTTTTTCATGGCGAGCTGAGTGGCCTGTCGCACGAGGCAACCCTGCGCACGTTCGTCGATGGCAAAGAGGCCGACAGCCGCGAAGGCAGCCTGCTTTGGACACACTTCGGCATCAGTGGCCCGTTGGCGATGGATGCGAGTCGGCATTTCACCGTCGCGCAGGACGCCGGTAGGGAAGTGCAGATGAAGATCAACTTCCTGCCGCAGTTCACACCACAGGCTCTTGAGGCGTGGTTGATCGCCCAGAGCGCCCAGCGGCCGCGCAGCAACGCGTCAGCGGTGATGTCGGACTGGTTACCGTCGCGGGTGGTCGACGTTCTGTTGTCGCACGCGCGGGTCGATCGGGGCGTGTCACTGAGCCACCTGTCAAAGGACGTCCGTCGATCGATCGCGACGACGTTTACGGACCTGGTCCTGCCCGTCACCCAACCGCGCGGCTGGAACTACGCCGAGGTGACCGCCGGGGGTGTGCCACTGAACGAGATCGACTATCGCACGATGGCGTCGCGCCGCGTGCCGGGACTTTATCTCGCCGGCGAACTGCTCGACGTGGACGGCCGAATTGGTGGATTCAATTTTCAGTGGGCCTGGGCGACGGGCTATTTGTCAGGCCGCGGCGCGGCTATCCCAGATAATGCGCATGTGGCTTAATCGCCGCTCCGGTTAGAAATGAGATAAACCTCTTCAGTCCGCAAGTTCGAGCGGCCCCTCGCCCGGCGGTTCATCCGCCAGCCGTTCAGGCGGGCCGGCGGAGGTGCTCCTGTGCCCAGGCGCTGGGAACCTCGTTGAGGAACGCGCGGTTCAGCCGCGCGCTGATCAGCGTGAGGTCGTCGAGGCTGTAGCCGGTTGCTTCACCGCCGATGGCGCGGTTTGCCAGCGACGCGAAGTCGCGCACCCTCATGCCCTCCAGGCCCGGGCTTCCGGAGATGCCGGTGAGCGTGAGATCGCCGAAGGGGATGCCGAGCGTCCCGCCCATGAGGCCCGCGTCGGCGAAATCGATATTGAGGTGCAAGCCAGTCAGCTCCCCTCCCAACACGCCCCCCGGACGGAAGTTCGGATCAACGTAGCTCTGGGTCAATACCGCAGGCACACCCGAATTGGGCAGATAGTTGAGCGTCGCTGTTCCCGACGAGAGCAAGATGGAGTACTGGCCCGGCACCCCGAGAACGCCGACGCGGAGGCCAAGCGGATAGACAGTTGAAAATGGGGTGACGGTTGCCAGAACCGGTGCATTACCCCAGTCGACCTGCATGAGCGTGACGAAATCGCCGAGCACGAACGGCGCGGGCGTCGGCGGTTGGTCGATGACCGAGAAGTTCACGCTTTGCAGCGCACCGGACAGCCCGGCGGCGTTGTCGGCGGTAAAGGCGATCGCGGTCAGCCGGTGCGCGCCGACCGACAGCGCGCCGCTGTTGAAGTCATTGCCATTGTTGCCGAAGGAGGCCCAGGGAGCGATGTTCTCCACCCGCGTGATGCGGTCCAAACCGCCTCTACGAGGATGAAAAGGGAGAACGAAAAGGGGACATCAGTGGGACATCAGGTTTATGCCCTTTTGCCCTATTGGAGCGGGCCCGCAGTCAGCTTATTGTCGATCTCAAGAAGGCTGCTACTTCCACGAAGGGACCGCACCACAGTGCGTTACGACGTTGGGAAGCGTGGGCGCAGATTGCCTGGTGGACGTCGCGCGAGACGTTCATCTTGTGTCCACCACCGACGCCGTGGAATTGGAGGACGGCCCAGTGGTGATGCTCGATCGCTTGGTCGAGGAACGTGAGGATGCGCGGCAGGGCGTCTTGCTCCGTCAGCGCCCAGGAAGGGACGTCGGATAAATCGACGGTTGTCGGGTTGGCTGTGAGGGGGTCGCGACTTCCACCACGACTGGCGGTGAACAGGCGGGCGGTCAACGGGCGATAACTTACCTTGGCGGGAGACACCCAGGGTTCGCAGCAGGTGTAGGCGAACGATTGACCCGCGGTTGGACCGACGACGGTGCGTAATTCTTGGTTGGCGGCCAGCAGTTCCGTCTCCATGCGTGTCAGGTCGTACTCTTCCAGTGTGAACCCGCGAGGCACCCACGGGTGTTGAGCAGCGCAGGGGTGATGCTGTGTGTGGTTGCCGATTTCGTGCCCGCGCTCGACCGCGGCCTTCCAGTCGGTGGGTCGGCGCGGCCAGGCACCGGTCGGTTGCTGGCGCGTGGGGATGTAAAACGTGCCGCGCAGACCAGCGGCCTCCAGATCGGGCATCGCGTGGTCCAGGTGCACGTCCAGCCCATCGTCGTACGTGAAACTGACCGCAGCGGCGCGGGAATCGGGGAAGGGGTTGGTCATAGTTTTTCGAGTTGATGCACTCGCAAAAGCATTCCGTCCTCGGATCGCCATGCCAAGTGCATTCGTCTGTAAGACTTAGCTTGGTCTTACGATAGAGCGAACGGTGCAGTTTACGCCAAAAATTCGCGAGATACTCGCCGCTTTTCTGGCATGGCGAGGGTATAATGTTAGGATGAAGTGCGGTTCATCCAACTTCTGCATCCGTGCGGTCTCGGGAGCGGTGCGAGCGGCTGTGTGCAGCGGTTGTGAAGGGCGGTTGCGTTTTCAATTCTTGGGATCACACGGATCTCTGTCGGTTCGTGTCGTTTCATGTCGGTTGTACGTCGGTTACCTGTCGGTTTGCAAGGGGGGTGTGATGAGGGGTCATAACGCCAAGCCATTGCAAGGCCAATGGTTAGGTCATCAGGAGAAAGGAAGGGCGGTCAAAACTTTTAGTTTCTGTCAGACAGGTCATCGCGACGGGTCAGTCGACGGTCGGCGTTTGCAGGAATAGCGGGAAACCGTTAACTTGGGGTTCTGTCGAACAAGTGCCCTGCCGGTGGTAGATCGGTGGGGTGTGCAGCGGATTTCGGAGACGGTCATGCCTAAGGCTCGCGCCATCGTGAAGCGCCGCAAAGCGGTGCGGAACATCAAGAAGATCACCAAGACGATGCAGATGATCGCCACGGCGAAGTTCCAGAAGGCGTTGAAGCGCGCCGTCGGGACCAAGCCATACACGAGCAAAGTGCGCGAACTGGTCCGTGACCTGGCGGCGGCGATCGACATCTCCGAGGTCAGCCATCCCTTGTTGCGCAAGCCCGCGGACACCACACCGACGAACCGGATTGCGCTGATCGTCATCACGAGCAACCGTGGTCTCGCCGGTGCATACAACGGTAGTGTGTTGCGTGCTGCCAACCGGTTCCTCAAGGAACAGGTCGAAGCGGGCAAGACGGTAGACCTGTACGTGTCGGGCAAGAAGGGGGTCGCATACTTCAACTTCCAGAAGCGCCCGATCGCCCAGCGGTTCGACCAGTTCGCCGACATGCCCCGTTACGCCGACGTGCAGACTGTGGGTCGGGACTTCATCGCGCAGTTCAGCGAGGGGAAAGTCGACGCAGTGCACCTTGCCTACATGAACTTCATCAGCACGGGCTCCCAGAAGCCCGAGGTAAGCCAACTGTTACCGTTGGCTGGTGTGACGGAGAGCGTCGAAGCGATCGCGCAACAGTCGGCAGAGAAGGAAGCGCAGTTGAAAGCAGGCGCACTTGACGCGCGTCGAAGCGGGACGGACGTGTTGGCCGAGACGCACGTCCACACGACGACGCAGTATGAGTTCCTGCCCGACGCCAAGACGCTGCTGGATGAACTGCTACCGTTGACGGTTCACACGGCGTTATTCCAGGCGTTTCTCGACGCCACGAGCAGTGAGAACGTCGCCCGCATGGTCGCGATGAAGAGCGCCACCGACGCGGCTGACAAGATGGTCAAGGCGCTCAGCATGCAATACAACCGCGCCCGCCAAAGCCAGATCACCACCGAACTGGCGGAAATCATGGGCGGTGTGGAAGCAATGAAGGGGTGAGCCTTCAGCCACTACTAAGGTGTTGTCATGGATAGCAATCGATTGATCAACATTGATCCGGAGATCATGGGTGGCACCCCCGTATTCATGGGCACGCGCGTGCCGGTGAAGACCTTGTGGGATTACTTGGAGGGGGGGGAAGCTATGGATGAGTTCCTCGAAGATTTCCCAAGTGTTAGCCGTGAACATGCGGTAGCCGTTCTTGTCCAGGCGCAAAAGGAGCTTCTGGCTCATGCGTGTGTTGCTGGATGAATGCGTGCCCAAGCGCCTGCGCCGTGAGCTTCCGGGCCACAACGTCGTCACGGTTCGCGACGCGGGTTGGAGTGGCATCAAGAATGGTCGTCTGCTCCGGCTGATGGAGTCCGAAGGCTTCGAAGTGTTCGTTACGCTAGATGCCAACCTGCCTCATCAGAACGACATCGCCAAAACGTCAGTTGCGTTCGTCGTGCTTCGCGCAGCAAACAGTCAGCTGAAGACGCTGTTGCCGCTAGCGGACAAGTTGCGAGGCGCAGTGTTGACCATCAAAGCGGGGCAAGTCGAGTACGTGAGATGATTGGCCGCTATGCCTTCACCACGTTCATCACCAACCCCGTCGCCAGCTTGGGGTAGAAGTACGTGCTCTTCTGGGGCATGACCTCGTTGTGTTT
>JBBRHE010000055.1:0-18656 GCA_038223165.1 Tepidisphaerales bacterium | reverse complement strand
ACATCTGCCTCGATGCCGTCGGCATGGAGGCGCATGGGTCCAACATGCTCGAACATTTCTACGACAAGGCAAAGACGATGGTAATGCAGGAGAGCGAACGCCCCGCCGTCGTACGGCAGGCGATCATCGCCTGTCGTAAAGGTGGTACCGTCTCGATCGCCGGTGTGTACGGCGGTGTGGCCGACAAGATCCCGCTCGGCGCGTTGATGAACAAGGGTCTGACGATCAAGACAGGTCAGACCCACGTCCATCGGTACATCCCCGAGCTCTTGGAATACGTTCGCCAAGGCCGTATCGATCCGAGCTTCGTGGTCACGCACCGAATGCCCCTGACGCAAGCCCCCGAGGCGTATCACCTCTTCCGCGAGAAGAAAGACGGTTGCATCAAGGTCGTCTTGGACCCGGCCGCGTGAAGCACACTTCAGTAGCGCATTAGAAGAGACCAGCCGTGTAACAAGTTGATCCAGAGGATGATACGGTCGGTAGAATGTCAGACTGGCAACCCCGGTCACCAACCTGTCAAACTTGCAGGCGAGGGAAGACTCGCTGGTATGCCACCCGGTCGCAACTCTTGCAATAGCAGTCGTTTCCAGCAGGCGCTTGCCAGGGCCGCTGGCACACGCGTTGCCTTATGCTGGGCATCATGCGATTCGAAAAACTGACCGTCAAAGCCCAGGAAGCCGTCTCCCGTGCTCAGGAACTCGCTCAACAGCGGAACAACGTTGAGGTGTTGCCGTTGCACCTGCTGGCGGCGTTGCTTGCTGAGACCGATGGGGTCGTGCGCCCCTTACTGCAAAAGGTGGGTGCAAACGTCGGGCAGATCGCGGGCATTGTGGCTTCCGAGCTCGAGCGGTTGCCCGCAGCCACGGGTACGCAGCTCGGGCTCAGTCGATCGTTGCAGGACGTCTTCACGGATGCGCAAAAGCAAGCCGACCGGTTGAAGGACGAGTACGTTTCGACCGAGCACCTGCTGCTCTCGCTGACTGCGGTGAAGAGTGAGACGAAGGAAATTCTCTCCGTCCACGCGATCGACACCAACACCGTCCTTAACGCCCTCAAGGACGTGCGAGGTGGGCAGCGTGTGACCGACCAGAACCCTGAAGACAAATACCAGGCCCTGACGCGCTACGGCCGCGATCTCGTCGAGGCGGCGAGGCAAGGGAAAATGGACCCCGTCATCGGGCGCGATGAAGAAATCCGCCGCACGATGCAGGTGCTGGCAAGGCGGACGAAGAACAACCCCGTCCTCATCGGTGAACCCGGCGTGGGCAAGACCGCGATCGTCGAAGGGCTCGCGATCCGCATGCTTAACGGGGATGTGCCGGCTGTCCTGGCCAACAAGAAGATCATCGCGCTCGACATGGGCGCGCTCATCGCCGGCGCGAAATACCGTGGTGAGTTTGAGGACCGTTTGAAAGCCGTCATCAAGGAAGTGCAGCAGTCGGATGGGCAGATCATCCTGTTCATCGACGAGCTGCACACGGTCGTCGGCGCTGGGAAAGCCGAGGGCAGCATGGACGCCGGCAACCTGCTCAAACCGGCGCTGGCGCGCGGTGAACTGCGCACGATCGGCGCGACGACGCTCGACGAGTATCGCAAGTACATCGAGAAAGACGCGGCGCTGGAACGTCGGTTCCAACCGGTGATGGTTGGTGAACCCAGCGTCGAAGACACGATCGCGATCCTGCGCGGTTTGAAGGCACGCTACGAGACGCACCATGGGGTCCGCATTACCGACAGCGCCATCGTATCGGCAGCGGTTCTGTCCGATCGGTACATCAGTGACCGCTTTTTGCCCGACAAAGCCATCGACCTCGTCGACGAGGCTGCGTCGCGCCTGCGCATCGAAAACGACAGCATGCCCGCAGAGCTCGACGAGATCCGCAGGCGGATGATGCAGTTGCAGATCGAGCTTGAAGCGTTGCGTAAGGAAAAGGACCCCGCGTCGAAAGCACAAGTCGAAAAGGCCGAGAAGGAATTGGCGGAACTGCAGGAGCGCAACACGTCGTTCACCAGCCGTTGGGAGACGGAAAAGGGCGCGATGGATGCCATGAAAACGCTTGGGGCGCAGATCGACCAGAAACAGGTCGAGTTCGAGCAAGCCCAACGGCAAGGCAACCTGGAGGTCGCGGCCCGCATTCAATACGGCGACATTCGCGATTTGAAGGCCAAGCTCGCCTCAGCCGAGGAAAAGGTGCATGCAATGTCCACCGCGGGCAACGCCCTCGTGAAGGACGAGGTGACCAGTGAAGAAATCGCAGAGGTCGTGTCGCGTTGGACGGGCGTTCCAGTCACACGTATGCTCGAAGGCGAGCGCGAAAAACTGTTGAAGATGGAAGAACGGCTCAGCCAGCGCGTGATCGGGCAAGCCTACGCGGTGCGTGCCGTGTCCGACGCGGTTCGCCGCAACCGCGCGGGGCTGGGCGATCCGAATCGACCGATCGGCAGCTTCATGTTCCTGGGCCCGACGGGCGTCGGGAAGACGGAACTGTGCAAGGCCTTGGCCGAGTTCCTGTTTGACGATGAGAACGCGATGGTGCGCATCGACATGAGCGAGTTTATGGAGCAGCACAGCGTGGCCCGTTTGATCGGCGCGCCACCGGGCTACGTGGGCTACGAGGAAGGTGGCCGCCTGACCGAAACGGTCCGCCGTCGGCAGTACAGCGTGATCCTGTTTGACGAAATCGAAAAAGCGCACCGCGACGTCTTCAACGTGCTGCTGCAGGTGCTGGACGACGGTCGGTTGACGGATGGCCAGGGTCGAACGGTCGACTTCAAGAACACCGTGATCGTCATGACGAGCAACATCGGCTCGACCGTGATCCAGGACCTGACCGCGAAAAACGCCGAGGAATGGGAGATCGACGCCGCGGTCCGCGACATGCTCAAGCAGCAGTTTCGGCCTGAGTTTTTGAACCGCATCGACGAGACGATCGTCTTCCACCCGCTGGACAAGACGCAACTGACCGCGATCGTCGACGTGCAGTTGCATGGCTTGCGCAAACGTCTCAAGCAGCGCAGCCTCAATTTGCAAGTGACCGACAACGCGAAAAAGCTGCTCGCTGACGAAGGCTACGACCCGGCGTATGGCGCCCGCCCGTTGAAGCGCGTCATTCAGCAGCGGATCGAGAACTCGTTGGCGGCGCGGATCCTGTCGGGCGAGTACACCGAGGGTGACACGATCCTGATCGACATCGACTCCGCCAAGCACGACTTCACGTTCGGGAAAGGCACCGAGCAGACCGCGGTGGCCAATTTCTAGCCTCACTTGACGGCAACCAGAGACGCGAACGCGCGAAGGTGACGCGAGGGAATACAAAATCAATCTATTCTTCCGTCGCGCTCGCTTCGCGTCTTCGCGCCTTCGCGTCTCTGCAGTTTTCTCCCACGCCGAATCTTCAACTTGGGTGAATTGATCGGCCAAGCCGGTTTCCATATGATCCCTGCCTCACCTGTAAGGCGAGGATCAACGATGGAATTCGGCATTTGCACCACGATCGAGAACGCCCCTGCCATCAAGGCCGCGGGGTGGGACTACGTCGAGGAGAACGTCCAGGGTCTGCTGAAAGGCACGACCCCCGATGACGGCTGGGACGGTAAGACGCGCACGAACAGTGCGGTCCTGCCGATCCGAGCTGCCAACTCGCTCGTGCCGGGGTCGATTCCGATCGTCGGCCTTAAAGTGGACGAAGCGGCGCTGAAAACCTACATGGCGAAGGTGCTGAAGCGCGCCAGCCAGCTCAACATTCGCCGGCTCGTTTTCGGGTCGGGTGGCGCGCGCAACGTGCCCGAGGGCTTCTCGCGCGATGAGGCCCGCAAGCAGATTCTCCGGTTCCTCCGCAATAGCGTTGACGATGCCAAGGCAAACAACGTCGTCCTAGTGGCCGAGCCTTTGAACCGTGGCGAGTGCAACATCATCAACACGGTCGCCGAGGCGATGACGTACGTGAAGGAGATCGAGCACCCGAACTTCCAGTGCCTCGTCGACAGCTATCACTTCTGGCTGGAAGACGAACCACTCGCCAACCTGAAGGCCGCGATGCCGTGGATCAAACACGTGCATGTGGCCGACAAGGACGGCCGCGTGGCACCGGGCCTGAGCGGCAAGGCCGATTACGTGCCGTTCTTGAAAGTGCTGAAGGAAGCCGGTTACAACGAGTACATCAGCTTCGAAGGCACCGCGATGAAAGAGTTCGACGTGACCGCACCGCAGGTGCTGGATTATTTGAAAAAAGCTTGGGCGAACGCCTGACTGCGGTGTTAATTGTAAGTTGTTAATGGCTAATCGGTCGGAGACCAATGGCCTGACAACGACTTCCAATTAAGCATTAACAACTAACAATTAAAAGGTACTCCAATGTCTCACCGCATTTTCAATTTCAGCGCCGGCCCGGCGATGTTGCCGACGGAAGTCCTCGAAAAGTCCGCAGCGGCGTTGCTCGACTTCCAGGGCAAGGGGTTCGGCATCGCAGAGGTCAGCCATCGGGGCAAGGAATTTGAGGGTGTCCTTGACGAAGCGATCGCCAAGGCCAGGTCGCTCTTGGGCATTGCCGACACGCACGACGTCGTCTTTCTGCAGGGTGGCGCGACGGCGTTGTTCTCGATCATCCCGATGAACTACCTGCACACGTCCGCCGACTACCTCGTTAGTGGTGAGTGGAGCAAGAAGGCATTCGCCGCTGCCAAGGACCTGGGCAAGGTGAACGCCGTCGCAAGCAGCGAAAGCACCAACTTTGACCACAGCCCGCCGGCTAACGAGTGGAAGCTGACCGACGGCGTCGACTACTTCCATGTCTGCAGCAACGAGACCGTCCACGGCCATCGGTTGCCGACCTGGCCCAAGCACCCGAACCTCGTCGTGGACGTGTCCAGCGAGTTCATGTCTCGCCCGCACCCGGTCAACGACTGCGCTCTCGTTTACGGCGGCGCGCAGAAAAACCTCGGGCCAAGCGGCCTCGTGCTCGCGATTGTGCGTAAGGACCTCTACCCCAAGCAAAAGAAGCTGCCGAGCAAGCTCTGGTCGTTCAAGGATTTGGCCGAGAACAAGAGCATGATCAACACCCCACCGACCTTCAGCATTTACATTTTGCTGGAAGTCTTCCGCTGGCTAGAAGCCAAAGGCGGGCTGGCTGCGATGGAAAAAATCAATGCCACCAAGGCCGGCCTGATCTACGACGCCGTCGACGGCAGCAACGGTTTCTACAAGGGCACAGTGAGCATCAAGGAACAGCGTTCGCACATGAACGTGACCTACCGCCTGCCCAGCGAAGAGCTGACGGACGAGTTCGTGAAAACCGCAGCCAAGCAGAACATGATCGGCCTGAAGGGTTACCGCACGGTCGGTGGCATCCGCGCGAGCATCTACAACGCCATGCCCGTCGAAGGCTGTAAAGCACTGGCGGAGTTCATGAAGGATTTCGCGTCGAAGAAATCCTGATCAATGCAGAGGCGCAGAGGGAAAAACGCAGAGCAACACGGAGTTAAAACAGAAGAAGGATGGGCTGAAATATTCAGCCCATCCTTCTTTTTTTCTCTGCGACACTCTGCGTTCTTCCCTCTACGTTTCTGCGTTAAATCATTTCTTGGCAGGCGGTGGAGGCCCACCGGCGGGGTTGGTTTGTTGCTGATAGATGATCCCGACGATCGCGGGGATGAAGATCGCCATGGGGAGCAGGAACGGCGCGACGGTCATCTTGGCCGTCAGCGCGGGGCCGACGTCTTTTAGTTTGTAGATGAGGCCCAGCGCACCGAACACCAGCATGACCGAGCCTTGCAGGCTCATGTACATCATCAGTGAACCGCGGAAGATGATGAAAGCGAGCAAACCGAAGAGGATCAGGCCCATGCCCGCGCCACTCCAGGCAAATTGAGAATCGAGGCCGACGGTTTGCCACAGGCTTGCACCAAGGACCGCGCCAAACAGGCCACCCATGACGGCGACCGAATACTTCATCGTCGGCCACGTTACCGCGGCAGCGAGGAAACCACCGATGATCGCACACGGTATCGCAGCGTCGGCGGGCTTGCCGGCGACCATGCCGATCCACGCGCCCACGACCGCAGCGTTCAGCGTCACCAGCCACTTGAAGAACGAGAACCCGAACAGCAGGTAAACCAACCCCGCGACGATCAACAGCGCCGCCATGCCGGAACTCATCGTCTCGGACTCTTTCAACAAATCGATCGTCGCCGGCCAGCGGGCGGGCAGGCCGATCGCACCGCGCGCCGGTTGCGTCGCAGCGTCGGCGAGCAGGCCACCCAGGGGGATAAGCAGGTTGGACATCATGACGCACGCTCCACGGGGCCGGACAACGACCCTCATGTGCGTCATCGGTACGACCGAACGAAAAACTTGAGACGCGATGCTTTGCGGAACGAAGTGCCGAGCTTTTGCCAACCCTCTGCCAACAGCCCGCCGGTAGCCCCTTAAAGCAGGCGCTCACCCTTCCCACGGGGCACGAGCGTCTGAATCTTTTCGATGATCTGTTCGACGCTCACCCCTTCGGCCTCGGCGTTAAAGTTGGGCACGATGCGGTGCCGCAGGACCGGCGCAGTAACGGCCTCGATGTCTTCGATCGTGACGAACAGTCGCCCACGTATGAGCGCACGGGCCTTGCCTGCGAGGATCAAATACTGACCCGCGCGCGGGCCGGCGCCCCAGGAGAGCCAGTGGCGGACGAAGTCGCTGGCGGTCGACTCGTTGGGGCGCGTGGCGCGGACGAGGTCCAGCGCAAAGGCATAGACAGCATCGCTGACCGGCACCCTGCGGACGATCGCCTGCAGTTCCAGAATTCGCCGGGCGTCGATCACCTTCGACACCCGTGCCACCACGTCGCCGGTCGTGCGCTTCAGCACTTCCAGTTCGTCCTCGCGCTTCGGGTAGGTCATCGTCACCATGAACATGAAACGGTCGAGCTGCGCCTCAGGCAGTGGATACGTCCCCTCCTGCTCGATCGGGTTCTGCGTCGCAAGGACGAAAAACGGGTCGGGCAGGTTGAACGTGTGACTGCCGGCCGTCACCTGGCGTTCCTGCATTG
Source organism: Tepidisphaerales bacterium (assembly GCA_038223165.1). Lineage (GTDB taxonomy): Bacteria > Planctomycetota > Phycisphaerae > Tepidisphaerales > Tepidisphaeraceae > DASYHQ01. The sequence continues at coordinate 11,619 of JBBRHE010000055.1, read as the reverse complement.
CCTGCAACAGCGCCGCCTGCGTCTTGGGTGGCGTGCGGTTGATCTCGTCGGCCAGCAGCAGGTTTGCGAAGATCGGGCCCTTCTGAAACTCGAAGCGCCGCCGACCGGTTTCGACGTCTTCCTGAAGGATGTCTGTGCCCGTGATGTCGCTGGGCATCAGGTCGGGCGTGAACTGGATGCGTTGAAATGACAGGTCCATCGCCTGCGATAAGGTCGAGACGAGCAGAGTCTTAGCAAGCCCCGGCACGCCCTGCATCAAACAATGCCCGCGCGCGAAGACCGCAATCATCAGCTCTTCGATGACCCGCTGTTGACCGACGATGACCTTAGACAGCTCGGCCTCGATCTGGTGATACGCATGCCCGAGATACTTCGCCGCCTCGAGATCGTTGGCAGAGGCAGTGGTGGCGGCGTCGACGTCGTTGGAGTTGAAGATCGACATAGCGTTACGGTTTGGCGACTCGCGCCGACAGTACCACACCGTCACCGGCGCGTCCGCCTTTGGTCAGAAAACGGATGCCAAAGGCACGGAGGTTCGTTGCGGACAGGAAATGGGAACCCGCGTACAGCTCGCGCCCCCCGGAGGTGACGACGGTCATCGTCGGGCCCACTGCGATGCGGACCAGCGAGCCTTCCTTGCCGGCTGAAAATTTCGTTCCGGAATTGGCGAATCTTCCGTCGGGCAGTGCTACCTGGGCCTCACCGTTCTGCAAGGTCCACGCAAGCTCCTCGGGCCGCGAGGCATCGAGTTGCTTTTCCTCGACGAACAGTTGGACGATCAGCGTGGGGTCGCTCGGTTGCGCCACGAGCACCTCGAACACGGCTCGTTCGTTTGGGCGAACCGTCGATGTCGTGCTGAGCACGGCGTTCATGTACTGCTTGGAAGGTTGCGTCGTCGCGGGCCGCAGACCCGCAGCGGTGTCGAGCTTCACCTGTTCCCCACCGGACTCCTGCCAGTTCGTCAGCGATCCGCCATCAAAGGACGCCTGGGCCACTGTCTGCCCAAATGCGCCACTGCGCAGCCCAGCCAGCTCGGCGGTGCGTTCGGCTTCGGAGTTTGGACTGATGACGTACACAAGCGCCGCGATCAGCGCGACTACAACAAACCCACCGACGATCGCAATGATCGTCGCCAGTGGCCACGAGCGGTGCTTACTGGCCGCCTCTTCATCAATTCGGTCCATCAACCGCCGGGTAAAGCCCGGCCCTGCGCGAACGGTTCGGTATTCCTTGCCGCTTTCCAGATGCTCGCGCACCGCGACGATCATCGCGTGCTCACTACTTCCCTGAACGCCGTCCTTGCGAAGCTTGGTCACCGCAGTGTGCCACTCCGGACTGCCCGGACCGGCGCGCAGCGCATCGGTCAGTTGCATCAGGAAGGGGTCGGACTCGATGTCGAGCGGTTCGGACATAAGAAATCGAAGATCAAAGGTCGTGGATCGGGAATCGCAGATGCCGTTTAATTTGGCGTTCGTCAGTTGCGATCTTCTATCCTCTATCCTCGTTCCTCCTCTCCCCCGCCCGACAACTTCGTCAGCCGTTTCAAACCGTGGAACATGCGCGAGCGGAGCGTGACGGCTTTGGTCTTGGTGATCTGTTCCATCTCGGCATAGCTCATGTCCTGGAAGATGCCCATCATGATGACTTCCTTCTGGTCGGCGGGCAGTTCGTCCAGCGCGGTCAGCACCCTTGCGATCTCTTCCTGTTTCTCGGCCTGGTCGGTGGCACGCGACGCGACCCCGTACGGGTCACCGCTGGTCTCGTGACCTTCCAGATTCAGTTCAGTCACGTTCCGCACGGGGCTGCGCTTGCGCCGGCGGGCGTGGTTGATCGCGAGGTTGCGCGTGATCGTAAAAAGCCACGTCGATAGCTTGGCAGGGAACTTGTACGTCGGCGCAAAGCGGAACGCGCGCAGGAAGACTTCCTGACCGATCGACTCGACGTCCTCGGCGTTCCCCAACATTCGATAAAGATAGGACAGGACCGGCGCGTTATAGCGCTCGTAAAGCAGGCTAAACGCCTGGCGGTCACCGTTCTGCGTGCGGCGCATCAGCTCTTCATCCGACGCGCGACCAAGGGCGACCGGTTGCAGATCACCAACCGCTTCGACGACGGGCGGCAACGGTGGCTTCTTCGGCTTGGCGGGGGTCGCCTTGACCGATGAGTTCTCCGTTGATGGTGTCCGCCGTGCTGCCATTTCCAGGGGGTTACCTTACCGGGCGGGGGAAGAGAAGGCGAGGATGGAAGATGGCGGATGGACGATGGAAAGGCACACGCTCCCGTTCGCCGCACGATCCTGCGCCTTCCATCCTCCATCGTCGTTTCGCCGGTACTTCGGAAGACTCCAACAAACATGCTATACTCCCCAATCGGTTGCGGCGGTGGTGGTGATCGCGCCGGATGTTGTTCGTCCGGTGAGGAAAGTCCGAACTGCACAGGGCATGGTGCTTGGTAACGCCAAGGCGGAGAAACGATCCGGTGAAAGCCGAACCGCGAATCCGACGGATAGTGCAACAGAAAAGAAACCGCTAAGGCAGTAGGCTGTAGGCAGCAGGCAGTAGGCAGAGAAGAACGGAAGCGCACCAGTGCGTCACCATTTTTTCTGCCTACTGCTTACTGCCTACTGCCTACTGCCCAGCAAGGGTGAAATGGTGCGGTAAGAGCGCACCGCGTCGGTGGTGACATCGGCGGCAAGGTAAACCCCACCTGCAGCAAGACCAAATATGCGGATGAGGCCTGGCCCGGGCCGACCCCTGGTGGTGCCTTACGGTGTCACCAGTCATCCGCGGGTAGGTTGCTTGAGGCGGTCAGCAATGACCGTCCCAGAGAAATGGTCGCCCCCGATTCCTTTACGGGAAATGGGAACAGAACTCGGCTTACAAACCACCGCAACCTAAAACGATCGGCGGCGGACCCGAAAGGTTCCGCCGCCGTTTTGTTTGGATGAGGATGTTATCTGCGCTAGCCCACTCACGGTTCGGCGCATTCGGCGGGATCAAATCACCCGTAGATGTCGATCTCTCCGCCCAACCCCGTCGCCGCTGCGACCAGGGAGTCACCCGCGGTCGCCACACCCTGCGTCGCCGACTCCAGCAACTGAAGCACGGCGGCCCCGGACTGCTTCTGCGTGTCCATGACCTTCTTGGCCACGGCGATGTTAATCTCACCTGCGATCTTGGCTGTCTGAATCCCGGATATAGCGGCTGTAAGGTCCATCAGGTCATGTATCGACAAAATGACGCTCACAGCTTTGGTTTCACACACGCCCGATAATAAAAGTGCAACGCAGAGGCGCAGAGGAAGACGCTGAGGAACGCAGAGAAGCGGAGAAATCGCACGCGGAAACTATCGTCGATCGCTTGCGGTCTGGCTTTTCGCCCTGTCCTAAAAGCGAAGCCACAAGCGCTGACCGAACTCTCTGCGTTCTCAGCGTTCTCCCTCTGCGCCTCTGCGTTAATCGCATTTCCACCCCCTCGACAAAAAATCCACAAATTCCATTTGACACCTTTCTATTGTTAGGGTACTGTTCTCTAAAACAAGCTCCAAACCCTCCAGATGAGGCTGTTTTTCAGACTGGAATCGGAGTTTCAAGGAAGAGAAATTATGAATCTGACCCCCCGTCAATTAGACGTCATTGTCGCCATTCGCAACTACCGCCACATCCACGGCTACGCGCCGACGATGCAGGAATTGGCCGACCAACTCGGTACGAGCAAGGTGACGATTTTCGAACACGTCGGCGCCCTGGAAAAGAAGCGCGTCTTGCGTCGCGACAAGCACAAGGCCCGGTCACTCGAGATCGTGTCTGACGAGAAGCTTCCGGACGAGAACCGTGGTACGAAGCTGCCACTGTTGGGCAACATTGCTGCCGGTTCACCGATCGAAGCCGTCGAAAATCGTGAGGAGCTCGACCTCGAAGCGCTGTTTGCGTCCAAGGCCGGTGTGTACGTCCTGCGCGTGCGCGGCGACAGTATGATCGACGATCACCTCTGCGATGGGGACTACGTCGTTATCGAACGCCGTGAGAATGCCAAGAACGGTGAGCAGGTCGTGGCGCTGCTCGAGAGTGGTGAGGCGACCCTGAAGCGCTGGTACAAGGAAGCGGGCGGCAAGATGATCCGCCTTCAACCTGCCAACCAATCGATGCAACCCCGCGTCGTGCCGGCCGACCAGGTCCGCATCCAGGGTGTGGTCATCGGTGTGCTGCGCAGCTATATGAACTGAATATGCAACCGTGATTTCGAACATCGACAGATTGTTTAGCGGCGCGCCCGTAGGGCCGCGTTTGCAAAACCCGTTCGAGAATCGGGCGCCCTGAATAGCTGATCGCTGACGATTGACCGCAGAGGCGCTGAGAAAAGAACGCCGAGGAACGCAGAAGACGGCATGTCGTCCTTCGCGCCCCTCGGCGTTTTAGTTGCGGCCGAATGGTGTGCGAATGGGGTTGCCCGGGTGGGGCATCCGCAAGCGATTGTTCTCGGCTTCGCAACCCCGCAACGCATCGCACCTATATGTCGCCAAACGAGCAAGACGTTACGTGTGATAGTCGGCGTTGATCGTCACGTATTCCTTCGATAGATCACACGTCCACAGTGTCGTCTCGGCGGTTCCACCACCACAGGTGAGGTCGACCGTTACTTCACTGGCCGCGAGGTCTTTGCTGACCTTCTCGGGGTCGAACGAAACAGGGGTGCCATTACGGAAGACGGTCGTGCCTTGCAGTTTGAGCGTGGCGCGCGACGGGTCGAACGCCACGCCGCACATGCCGGCAGCGGAGACGATTCGGCCCCAGTTGGGGTCGTTGCCATGCATCGCGCACTTCACCAGTGGGCTGTTCGCGATCGCGCGAGCAATCGTGCGGGCGGTGAAGTCGTCCTTGGCTTTGCTGATGCGAATGATGACGACCTTCGTCGCCCCTTCCCCGTCGGCGGCGATCTGATACGCCAGGCTTTGACAGACTTCCCGTAGCGCCGCGGTGAATTTCTTGCGGTCCGCAGACGACGTGATGGCCGCCCCACTCGCGCCACTGGCCAGCAACACCGCGGTGTCGTTTGTGCTCGTGTGATCGTCGACAGTCACCGCGTTGAAGCTTTCGTCGCTGACACTGCCCAACATTCCTTGCAGGACGCGTGGCGCGATCTTCGCGTCGGTGGTGAGATACGCCAGCATCGTCGCGTGCATGCCCGCCATCCGCTTGGACGCCACCGCTGGGCCTACCATGCGAGGCCCAATCATGCCGGCACCTTTGCAGACGCCCGCGAGCGTGACCGTCTGTCGGCCGATCTTCACTGTCGCAGAGGCGGCCTTTCGGTGTGCGTCGGTCGTCATGATCGCAGCGGCGAAGTTCAACGCGTGCTCTTGCGAATCGCCAAGTTCACCGGCAACGCGTTTGATGCCAGCGTTGACGTTCGCCATTGGAAGCATGTGACCGATGATGCCGGTGGACGAGGGCAGCATTTCGGTCGGATCGCACCCGACGAGGCTCGCGGCCAGTTTGCACATCGCGATCGCGTCTTTCTCACCCTGTTTGCCGGTGCACGCGTTGGCATTGCCGGAGTTCAGCACCACCCCGCGCAGCGACCCACCGGCGATGTGCTTGCGACCGACGACCACCGGCGCAGCGACCACCTTGTTCGTCGTAAACACCCCCGCCGCCGACACCGGCGCATCGGCGACCAGCAGCCCGACGTCCGGCGTCTTCTTTTGCTTGATCCCCGCGTACACACCACCGGCTCGAAAACCCTTAGGCGACAACAGGTGCAACTCGGCCATGATTCGCTCTCCTTCGTAGGGCTGGAACGTTAGCGTTGTTCGACAGATTCGTCGAGATCAACCGACCGAATTGTTTGGTAGGAGAGCGAATCCGGGGGATGGCAAATGGCAGGCTGATCGAGATCGGCAGCTTAAAAAAATCTTACTCGCTGATGCTCGCAATGCCCGCCGGTGGCGTTGGGACGATTTTCATCGCATCGCGCACCTGGGCCTCGCCTTGCCTGGCCAGTGCGAAGGCATAGCAGCTACCGATGATGGCGATCAGCACCACCGGATAAAGCATCTCGCGAAGATAGTCACCGACACGTTGACTGATCATTTGACACCCGTTGACACGAGGTCGACACTGCGGCCTGAACCCATGACGCCGACCGACTTCACAACCTGGCTAACCACCCCACCGGTGGACCGGCGGACGTTGGTCATGGGCGTGTTGAACGTCACGCCCGACAGCTTCAGTGACGGAAGTCGATACAGCGAACCGAGTGCCGCAATCGACGCCGCCAAAAAAATGGTCGACGACGGCGTGGACCTGATCGACATCGGTGGTGAGTCCACCAAACCCGGCTCTCAGCCCGTTTCCGTCGACGAGCAGATTCGCAGGACCCTGCCGGTCATCGAAGGAATCTGTAACGCAACCTTGCCCGTCACCCTTTCCATCGACACAACGAAGGCCCGAGTTGGGCAAATGGCGCTGGATAGTGGCGCATCGGTACTGAACGACATCTCGGCGGGTCTGGACGACGCGGAAATGATCCCCCTGGCGGCCCGGCGAGGCGTACCGATCGTGCTGATGCACATGCGCGGCACACCGGCGAACATGGCGTCACTGGCGAGTTATGCGGACGTTGTCACCGAGGTATCGCGGTTCCTGCTCGACCGGGCCTCTGTCGCGACCGGCGCGGGTGTGCGAACAGAGCACATTTTGTTCGACCCCGGCATCGGCTTCGCCAAGGGGTTCGAGCACAACATGCAGTTGCTGAGACGACTGGGGGAATTGGCCAATCTCGGTTACCCCCTGCTGGTGGGCACCAGTCGTAAGCGGTTTATCGGCACCATCACGGGTGAAACCGACCCCGCCGACCGGCTTATGGGCACCGCAGCGACTGTCGCGTGGTCGGTCGCAAACGGAGCAGGGGTTGTGCGTGTCCATGACGTCGAACAGATGAACAAGGTCGTCAAAGTCATCCGCGCGATCATGGACGTCCCAAGGGACACCCCGGCCCAACCCATGGGGGTCCGTCCGATATGACGCACGTCACCCTCGCGCGTCGTGGCCTTAAGTGCACCTGCGGGCTATGATTCGATCGATTTGTCGAGCCGATTTGACCGATCTGTAGAGGGCCCATGTGCTTGCGAAGCCAGGGCTAGTCGGACACAGAGACACGTCACCCCATGCAGGACCTGTTCAACAACCTCGATACCTACGTACGATCGCTGGCATCGTACGGCTGGTGGCGCATCGCGCTCGAACTGCTGTTGATCGGTGCCGTCGTTTACTACGTGCTGCGCTTCCTGCGCGGCACGCGCGGCGCGCGGGTGCTGCAGGGCATCGCGTTCCTGCTGATTATTGTCTACGTGATTGTCAGCCTCGGTAAAGATCGTTTCGAGCTTGAACGCATCGCGTATCTGTACGAGCGGTTCCTGTATTTTTCGTCGGTGCTGATCATCGTCGTCTTCCAACCCGAACTTCGCCGGGCGCTCATGCGGCTGGGCGAGACGCGACTGTTCCGTGGGTTTGGCAAGCAGTTGAACGAGGAGATCGAAGCGCTGGTGGAATCGGCCCAGTTCCTGAGCAAGCGGAAGATCGGAGCGCTGGTAGCGATCGAGCGTGAGGTAGGCCTTGGCGGTATCGCCGAAAGCGGCACAAAGTTAAACGCGGACCTTTCACCGGACCTGTTGAATACCATTTTCTGGCCCAACAGCCCGCTGCACGACCTGGGCGTCATCATCAGTCAGGGGCGCGTTGCGTATGCTGGCGTGCAGTTTCCGTTGGCCGAGTCGGGCGATCTCGAAAAAGACCTCGGCAGCCGTCATCGCGCCGCAGTCGGCATGAGCCAGGAAAGTGACGCCGTCGTGATGATTGTTTCCGAAGAGTCCGGTGATATCAGCATCGCAGAGCGAGGGGTGCTGTTCCGCAAGCTGACCGTCGACGCGCTACGCGGCATGCTGACCGACCTCATGGGTCGGGCCGGTACCGGCGCCGATGCGGATGACGACGCGTCGTCCCCACTAGCCGTCGACGTGAACGGACAACCGTCGGGCATCGTCGCTGACGATGACACCTCGCGGCGCTAACATTGTTTCGGATGAGCAGACCATGTTCCGACTGAGCGAAGAATCTCACCAGCGTTCCAACAGCGGCAACCCCGACGGTGGTGGGGATTTTGCGATTCGATTTCGCCGCGCCGTGCGAAGCTGGGCACGCAATACCTTTAATCGTGAACAGCTGGTTCAAAGCGCAAAAAGCCTTGCGTGGGTAGCGCCCTTGTCGATCCTGATCTGGGTCTATGCCGAGCGCCAGCAGATCCGGCCTGCCGCTAAGCATGTGATTCCGTTCGAGATCAAGACCAACGATCCACGCGTAGTCGTTACCGTGCTGTCACCACCGCCGCCGGAATCGTCCATTCAAGCCGACCTGCAAGGCCCTCAGTCGCTGCTCGAGCAAATTGTTCGACAGATGGACATCTCCAGCGGTGGTCATCCGGTCGTCATCACATTGCCCGATACGCTGACGACATCGCAGGCGATTGGAAAAGAACACCTGATCAATGCCTCGCGTATCCGCGAGTCCGACATGTTTCGAAACAGTGGCTTGACGATTTCGAACGAGACGCCACCTACGTTGCGCGTGCATGTCGACAAGCTTGAAGATGTGGAAGTCGAGGTGCTGCCCCCCGCCGGCATGGAGAACTTTGTTTCTCCACCACAATTCACCCCACGGCGTGTAAAGCTGACGTTGCCCAGGACGTTGCTCGACAAAAACTTTCCCCCGGGCCAACCACCCACGGTGACGGCCGAGCTTGCGCAGTTCGGCCAGATTCGCACGCCCGGCGCCAAAACGCTTCAGGACGTGCCGCTGTCACTGCCGGCGCCATTACGCAACCAGCCCAACGTGACACTGTCGGTCGACCGCGTCGCGGCGGCGGTAGATGTTCAGAATGCCGAGCGGTTGCTCAAGATTCCGTCACTACCCATCTGGCCGCTTTATCCACCGGGCGTCCAGGGCAAGTATGTCGTGAAGACCGAAGGCGAACCTACGATATTCAACGTCGAGGTCACCGGGCCGCGCGAGTTGATCGACCAGATCGAAAACAACACGATCGAGCCCAAGCCCAAGGCCATCCTCGAAGTCGAACGAGAGGACCTGCCCAATCGCTCGATCACCCGTAAGCTGACACTGGCCCTCCCACAGGGCGTCAAAGCCAATCGTGAGTACCAAGCGACGTTCATGCTCGTCGAAGCCGAGCCGACCCCACCATAGTGCGGGTCGAAACCACTCTACCGATTGCCTAAGGCAAGTTTCAATGAATCACATACGCTCGTGCGTTTGAGGCTCACCGCGCAGGCCACGCAGGTCGAGCAGCAGTTCCTTCCGACAGACATACCGACCAACCAACGCCGCGGCGTAGCCCAGAATGAACAGTTCCCACGGTGATGGATGGTGCAACCGCCACACCGCCCACGACACCACCGCGACGCACGCGGCCCATTCGATTGCCGACGCAAGCCAGAAGTCGCGCCACGGGTACTTCGTCCGCAGGAACTCTCGCTGCGTCTGCACATAACGCAAGTGAAACATCGCCGTCGCAGCGACCGCAAGTGGATACGAGCCAATCACCGCGCTGGCCGCCGACATTCCACCCCATCGCGTCATTAGCACAAATGCGATCACTGCTATCACCCATGCAAAGCCACTGGCGATGAAAAACTTCACGAAGGGAGAGGCACGCGGATACTGGTAGTCGTACAACCGACTCAGGTGTTCGAGGTACTTGAACTGCTGCGTCATCGTCAGCTTGGAGTCGCCCTTGGTGCGCAGGTCGAAGTGAATCGGCACCTCGCGCACCTCGTGTACGCGACACTTGCACATCAACTCGAGCCCGATCTTGTAACCGTACGGCGTCAGCCGCTCGGCCTGTTTAAACGTGCTGCGACGCAACGCAAAGAACCCGGACATCGGGTCGCGCACGGTGCCGGCGAACGGTCTGGCCAGCAGAGTGGCGATGCGCGAGTTCACCTGACGGAAAAATCCCCAATGTTCCTGCGTGCTGCCACCGGCGACGTAGCGCGAACCGATCGCGAAGTCGCCACCGGCTTCCAGGGCAGCCAGCAGCATCGGAACGCGTTCGGGAGGGTGTTGCAGGTCGGCATCCATGACGACGAACGTCGCCCCCTTGGCCTCGGCCAAGCCACGCAGGACGGCGCCACTCAGTCCATCGCGAGGCGGCCGCCGGACGATCAGGCGAAGTGGATATTCCCTGGCCAACCGTTCACAGACAGCGGGCGTTTCATCGCGACTGTCGTCATCAACGACGATCAACTCATACGAAATGCCCGTCATCGCGGCCGCCACGCGCGTCAAGAGCAATGGCAGGTTCACGGCCTCGTTCAAGGCAGGCACAACCAGCGACACGGCGATCGCGCCATCGTGCGGCGGAGGCGAGATGGATTGGTTCAATTGCGACATCGGTTCACTCGGCGCGGTCTTCCCACTAGGCGCAAGCGCAGGCTATCCCATGTGCCGTCGATTCACAACGAAGCCTATTCCTGTGGTATCATCCCGCCCCGACAACGGGTCGTCCACGTCGACGGCTAGCGATTCGCGTTCGCAAAGGAAACTCATGATCAACCATTCCGACATCCGTATTGGCACCCTCGCATCGATGACTGCCGGCGCAAAATATGTCAGCCAAATTCTTCCTCACGGCTTTGAAAGCATCTCATTGACCTGCTGGCAGAAGATCGGCGACGTCGATCTCGAACAAACAGCAAAGGAAGTGCTGGCAGTGCTGGGGGACAAGGCCGTGGTAAGCACCGTCGGTATCTTCTGCAACCCACTGCAGGACGCGCAGGGTGTGAAGGACTGGGAACGCATGATCGACAGCGCCAAGCTGTTCAACACCAACATCGTCTCCGGCTTTGCCGGCGCCGTGCCCGGCAAGTCGGTCGCCGACGCGATGCCGCAGTTCAAGAAGGTCTGGAGCGAGTTGGCCAAACGCGCCGAAGCCAACGGGGTGCGCATCGCGTTTGAAAACTGCGAGATGGGCGGTTGGTGGCACGATAGTGGCCAATGGAACGTCGCCCACAGCCCGACAGCATGGGAGATGATGTTCAATGACGTGCCCTCGCCGGCGATCGGTCTGGAATGGGAACCGTGCCACCAGATGTACAGCCTGATCGACCCGATCCCCCAGTTGCGCAAGCTCGCGCCGACTGGCAAAATTTTCCACGTCCACGGCAAAGACGCGACGATCGCATGGGAGGTCGTCCGCGCGAGCGGCATTCGCGGTGGCAAGCCCTATGTCTGGCATCGCACACCCGGCTTTGGCGACACCAATTGGACCGACGTCATCTCGATCCTGCGTATGAACAACTACCAGGGCACGATCGACATCGAAGGCTGGCACGACCCGGTCTACAAAGGCGAACTGGAAATGACCGGCCAGGTCCACGCCTTGAACTACCTGAAGCATTGCCGCGGTGGACCGTACGTGGCGAACCCGAAGTAAAAGAGCTGGCCGCTGGTCCCTCTCTCATGGCGCCATGGGAGAGGGGCCGGAGCTACCAGTCATTCCCGCGTAAATGAATGTCGCCCGGCGGTAGGGTCGGCAAACGAAGCGGGTG
>JBBRHE010000054.1:0-19021 GCA_038223165.1 Tepidisphaerales bacterium | reverse complement strand
CAGCTCGAGGAACTTCTGGTCCGTCAGCGCAATCAACGGTGTGGAGTAATACGCGACCTTCCCCGTCCTCAGCGCCTCGTACACCGCCGCCTCGGCGACGAGCGTTTTGCCTGTGCCTGTCGGCGCGGACAACAGAATTCCCTGTTCGGACGCCGCCCAGGCGTAGAGCGCCTCTTCCTGCACGGGGTAGGGAGGGTAGGGCAGTCGCTCGAGATAGCCGAGCACAATTTCGTCGCGGGTAACCACGGGGGGATGATACAGGAATTGATGGGCAATCACGTCGCAAGCGACATGGCGAACGGGCGAGGAGGGTCGTTAGTTGAAGAATTCCAGACCGAACACGAACACCGCAAGGCCACAGACGATCGACCCGATGATAACGCACGTCCACGCCAGGCCACCTTGCACGCGACCGCGCAGCACCGTGTAGAAACCGACGAGCAGACCGACAAGCGCCGGCAGGGCGGCGACGAAATCGAGTGTGTGGGTTTGTTGGGGTGTTCGGCCGGGACCACCCTGGGGGTTGTAGGTGAGGATCAGCACCATGATCGCCCAGGGGATCTCGATCAGGCCCAGCGCCAGTGGCACGTAAGGCGCAAAGCGAACCCATTGTCGCGGTGGACCGGCAAAAGGCAGCGCAACGGCGGTCGACAGGGGGATCGGCTCGACGGTCGGCAAATGACTCGCAGTCGGGTATCGCGCAGGTTCACCACCCAACGATATGGGTTTGTGTGCGGGTGCGGGTGTTGTGGCGCGCAGGTTGGCGCGATGTTCCAACTGTCGTACTGCGTACCCCGCGACATCGCCCACGGTCAGCATGCAGCCACGGTCGTCCATCCGCCCGTCGGACGTGTCGTCAAGCAACGGCCGCAGGTAGGGCAAAGCAGCAGGGTCGTCGTGGTTCGCCAGGGCGTCGATCGTTGTGACGCGCAGCGACGGGTCGGACAGATGTTCGATCAGTACCGGCAGGACGGCCGGGTCCTTCAATCGCCCCAGCACGTTGATGGCACACGAACGCACGAGGGGCTCGGTCCGTCGTCGCAGGCAATTGAGGAGGGTTTGAACGTAGTCCGGGTGCTGCAGACAGAGCGCCACCGACGCAGCAACACCCGGCGAGGGGTGGTCGAGCAACTTCGTCCACAACGGCACCGCCGCGACGTGACCGAGGATCAGCTCGATGCCGCGCGCCACCTCGGTGACTGCAAAGGGGTCCTGTTCGACCGGCAACATCCGTTGAAAGATCGGCAGCGCGCGGGGACCGATCGACGGGTCCTGGTTCACCTGGTTCGCCAGCTCGTGAACCGCGCGCGAGCGCACCTCAACGATCGGCGAGGCGATGTCGCGTTCAATTTGTTCGAAAGTGAAACGAGTGGCCCGCATGACGATGGCTTTCTGTGGACCAGTTCGGTCTGGACCGGGGATGATCGGGGAAACGGTTGGCAATTGCGATGGGGTGTGCCACGTGCGGGAAGGAACTCGTCGCAAGCAACGTCACTGAACGGAGGGCTCTTTTTGCCACAGAGTTGCATCTGTGCTATTGTTGAGACGATCATGTCACTCGTCGACATTGCCAACCTCGACTTTGCCTATGGCCGATCACCGGTGCTGCGGGGAATCAACATTACGGTCGAGGAAGGCTCGACTTTGGGTTTGATCGGCAACAACGGGGGTGGCAAGACGACCTTGTTGCGACTTATCCTCGGCTTACTGGAACCGCAGGCGGGGACGATCCGCATAGCGGGTTTGTCGCCTCGCGACGCCGTACGGCGAGGCGATGTCTTCGGTTACGTTCCCCAGAACCCAACCGTCCCGGAAAGCTTCCCGATCAGTGTGCGCGACGTGGCGCGACTTGGCCTCGTCGGCAAGACCGGCATGTTCCGATCCGCCAAGCGCGAGGATTTGGCCCACGTCGACGCGACCTTGGACCGACTGGGTCTGACCGAACTGGCCGACACGCCGATCGGTGACCTGTCGGGTGGGCAGCAACAGCGCGTGTACATCGCGCGGGCCTTGGCGTGCCGGCCCAAACTCCTCGTGCTGGACGAACCGACGACCGGCATCGATCACAAGACCGAACAGCAGTTCGTCCAACTCCTGACCGAGTTGCGGCAGGAGCTGGGCTTGACGGTCATCTTCGTCAGTCACGACCTGCGGGCGGTGACGAGCGTGTGCGATCGCGTGGCGTGTCTGAACGTCACGCTGCACTACCACGACGCACCGCAGCACATGCCACCGGACCTGGTGTACAAGATGTTTTCATGCGATCTGGAAGCGATCGGGATCGGCACGGTCTGTAATCATCCGGAACACGCCAAGCGCGGCACGCCTTTGCGGATATTAGAACCGGCGCTCTCCGGCCGCTCTCCCGGTTCGCCGGGAGAGGTTGGGTGAGGGCGATTTCGAACGACGAACGGGCCTTCCTTTGCAACGAGAAGCCCATTCGCTAATTCCAGTCACCATGACAAAGCCTCTCCCATGAACACATGGAGAGGGACCGTACGACGACTAACCATGTTTCTCCTTCACGCACCCATCACCCCCACCGACCCCAACGTCCTCATCGCCGCTGCGGCGATGGCGGTGGCGTGTTCGTTGCTGAGCGTCTTCGTCATCCTGCGACGATGGGCACTGGTAGGTGAGGGCGTCAGTCACAGTGGGTTTGGTGGCGCCGGGACGGCGTGGATGCTCGCGGCGTTCGTGCCTTCACTCGACAACCCGACGGTCGTCTACGCCTTTGCCATGCTCTTCTGCATCGGCTCGGCGATCGGCATCGGGTGGCTGAGTCGACGACAGCACGTCAATAGTGACGCCGCGATCGGTATCTTCCTGGTCGCGTCACTCGCATGGGGGTTTACCGGACAACAGGTGTATGCACAGGTGAAACAAGTAGCGCCGGTCGGGTGGGACACGTTCCTCTTCGGCCGACTCGAAAGCCTGTCAACCGGTGACGCACTCGCAGCGGCGTCGATGAGCGCTGCGGTCATCCTGGTGCTTGTCATGCTCGGCAAGGAGATCCTCGCCTACTGCTACGACCCCACCCTCGCCCAGACGAGTGGTGTGCGCGGGACGATGCTTCACTACCTGCTCATGATCCTCATCGCGATCACCATGATCCTGGGCATGCGCATCGCGGGCAGTGTGCTCGTCCCGGCGTTGCTGGTCCTGCCCGGCGCCGCTGCGGTGCGACTGGCCCGTGGGTTCCGCGCCGCGGTGATGACGTCGCTGGCGTTCGGCGTCGTCGGCACGTCGATCGGTTTGCTCGCTGCGAACCAATGGCGGGTGCTGCCACTCGGGCCGGCGATCGTGCTGGCGCTGTTCGTGATGTTCCTTGGAACGCTGGTCATCCGAAAACGTGTCTGATCGCAGCACCAATGGTTTTAAGGAGCCACGAAGGCGCGAAGAGACGAAGAGGCCACGAAGGGGACGACCAGTCAGCGTGCCTTTACCTTCGTGACCCTTCGTCCCGCCGCGCCTTCGTGGCTCACCTTTCTGGCATAATTGCCATCGATCCTGCTAACCCCTATCGTGCGACCATGTCCCTGAACCAAGATCTGTCGTTCATCGTCGAGCTGGCCAAGGGGGCCGGCGCTATCGTGTCGTCGCACTACGGGAAGGTCGCGAGGCTGACCAAGACGCACATCGCCGCGACCGACGAAGCCGTCACCGAAGCCGACCGCGCGACCCAGCGGTTCATCGTCGCGGGGCTGCGCAAGCAGTACCCGACCGATGGCATCATCGGTGAGGAATCCGACCTCGGTGACGCGATCACCGCCGAGATCAACGACCCGGCCGGTCGCAACTGGGTCATCGACCCGATCGACGGCACCAACAACTTCATCGCCGGCCTGGGCAACTTTGCAGTCTGCATCGGGCTGATGGACAAGGGAATGCCCGTGCTGGGCGTCGTGTATGACGTAACCCGCGATCAGATGTACGCCGGCGCGACCGGCCTCGGCGCGACGTTAAACGGCCACGCGATCCACCCGACTCAACGCGGCCTCGACGACGCCGCGATGATCATGGTGACGAGCAACCTGCTGGATAAGCTCGGCCGCTGCCCTCAGTGGGCGCACAACATGATCGCCCAGACGACCTGGAAGACGAGGATATTAGGAAGCGCCGCCGTCGAAGCGGTTCAGGTCGCCAGCGGCGTCGCCCACGCTGCCATCACCGTCAACGGCAAACTCTGGGACGCCGTCGCGCCCTGCGCGATCGTCCTGGCGGCGGGGGGTGTGGTGACGGGGTTGGATGGCGGGCCACTGTGGCCGTACGACGTCAAGGGGTACATCGGGGCAAAGGTGCCGTATCTGGCGGGGGCGCCCAAGGCGCACGACGGTGTTAGAGAGTATCTCCGGACGCACCCTTGACGGACGGTTTCAGAAAGGAGCGACTTCGCGAGCAAGGACGGACACTTCGCGACTAGCGGCTGACATGCCGTGAACGAGCGTGACGTCTCTCGCATACGGCGTGTCGTCAATCTCAAACACTACCTGCGCTTCACATGGTGGCAAGTCGATCGCCTCTTGTGCGATCACAAACGTGTCTGACGTATGACTTAGAGGAATCCGGCGAACTCCAATTTGCAGCCAGATTCGGACCGAAGCGGAGTAACCAGTAAGATTGTTGCTTCCCATGAAGGATTCCCGTCGCGAACACGCTGAGGCCGTCGCCAGAAGATATATCGGTTCCGACCAGCTTTTGAAAGAGTTGGGATCCGGCGCTGAGGGGTTCGTCTTTCCGACACCGACGTCCACTGCGGTAAAGATATTCTCGCATAAGGAGCGATTCGATTGTGAGCTAGCGGTGTATCAACGTCTTTTTGATCACGATGTTATCGAAGTTCAGGGCTTCAACATTCCCAGGCTGGTCAGCTTCAACAAGCCTAGCATGGTGATCGAGATGACCATCGTCCAACCGCCGTACATTCTGGACTTTGCGCAGTCGGAACTGGACGTGCCTCGCGAATTCCCAGACGGACATATGGAAGAGTGGTGGGATCGCGTCGAGCAAATGTTTGATGAGCGCTTTGCGGTCGTCCAATCGATCTACTACGAGTTGCAAGATCGTTTTGGCATTTACTACTACGATCTGGCCCCGCGGAACATTAACTTTGAAAATCGTAGACCTTAACGAACGTGCTGATTCTCAAACGACCGCGTCCCCTATAAGATACCCCAGCCATGCCCAAGATCACTGTTGACGGCGTAACGATCGAAGCGAAGGACCGGCAGATGATCCTGCAGGCCTGCAATGATGCAGCCATTGCGCTGCCTCAGTATTGCTACCACCCGGGGCTCACGATCCCCGCGTCGTGCCGCATTTGTCTCGTGGAAGTCGAGGGCATTCCCAAGCTCGTGCCGTCCTGCCAGACGCCGATCCGCGAGGGGATGGTCGTCCACTCCAAGAGCACCAAGACCATCGCCAACCAGAAGCAGGTGATGGAATACCTGCTGATCAACCACCCGCTCGACTGCCCGGTGTGCGACCAGGCCGGTGAGTGTTACCTGCAGGACTACAGCTACGGATATGGCCGCAGTGAGAGTCGGTTTGAAGAAGACAAGATCAAGAACCCCAAGAAGGACGTCGGCGACAAGATCGTCCTTTACAGCGATCGCTGCATCATGTGCACCCGCTGCGTCCGCTTTACCCGCGAGATCGCCGGAACGAGCGAGCTGTACGTCGACGGCCGTGGGCACAAGGAAGAAATCGACATTTTCCCGGGCAAGCCGGTGAACAACAAGCTCGCGGGGAACGTGGTCGATTTGTGCCCGGTCGGGGCGCTGCTCGACAAGGAATTTCTCTTCAAGCAGCGCGTCTGGCTGCTCAAGAGCACGCCGAGCATCTCACCGGTTGATAGCGGTGGTGAGAACATTTTCCTGAACCATAATGAGGGCGTCATTTACCGCGTCAAACCGCGCTATAACGCGGACGTGAACGGCTGGTGGATTTCGGACGATACCCGCTACAGCTATCAGGCGATCGACATCGACAAGCGTCTGCAACTGCCCAAGAAGACCCAGTACGGCGCGCAGGTCGAGACGAGCTATCCCAAGGCCGTCGAACAGGCCGCGACTGACCTGAAGAACCTCGTCGCGACCAACGGCAACGGCAGTTTGTACGCCGTGCTGTCCCCGGTGATGGCCTGCGAAGAGGCCTACCTGCTCGGCAAGCTGATCCGCCTGTGGGATGAGGACGCCGTGCTGGTCCTTGGCCCCGTCCCGACGACGGGCCAGAACGAGACCTTTAAGAACAGCTTGACCGGCAAGCAGACGTTCGAGATCCAAGCGGAAAAGGTGCCCAACAAAAAGGGCGTCCAACGCGTCCTCGAGCTGCTAGGCGGTCCGACCGCGACGTTTGAAGAGTTTGCGGCTGGTGCCAAGGATCCGAAGTTCGCCAAGCTGAAGGGTGGCTGGATCGTCGGTGGCTACCTGAGCAACTGGGTCACGCCTGCGGTTACCGCGGCGTTGAAGGGTTACAAGGTTTTGCAGGACATCTTGCCGACGAGTTTAGCCGACAAGGTCGACATTCTGCTGCCCGCAGCCGCGTGGGCCGAGAAGGACGGGACGTGGGAGAACCACGCCGGCAAGCTGCAGGTCTTCGCCGCGGGCATCGCGCCACCCGAAGGCGCGCGGCGAGAGGGTGACGTGTACTTCAGCCTGCTCGAAAAAAAGGGTTTCTACAACGCCGCCGACGTACGAGCCGAGATGGGCGAGCCATTCGTCGCGACGGCACTACCGAGCAACGTCGCCGAAGCGCCGGCGTTCGAGTTTGCGGAACTGTAAAAGCCTGATGCTGGTCGCGTGTCGCGGCCACGACGAGTTTGAATTTGCTGTAGGGTGGGCACTGCCCACCAATTGAACATATTGGGCAAATAGTCGTCGGGCAATGCCCACCCTACGAAAGGCCGGTCAATCAGGGATGTTGCGTCGTACCGGATTTGTCTGTCTGTCATTGGCCGTCCTAGCGATGACGGCTGCAACCCTTCCTGCGCAGACTGTTCCCAAGACCGCCGACGAGCGCAAAGCCGTCGCCGAGGCCGCCAAGCAGCAGCGTGAGGCGAAGAAACAGCAGGCCGAGCAGAAACGCAAGGACGACGAGGCCGAACGCAAAGCCAAGGCCGAGTTTCAAAAGTCGATCCAACCGCAGGAATTCGAGTTCACCGAACAGGGTTTTCGATACAAATCCCCGCAGGGCTGGCGCGCCGAGCCGATACAGCCGGGCGCGGGAGGGGCGTTCTCGCACAAGCTGTTGCTCGTCGGCTTGCCCGTCAACCCAAAAGACACCGGACCACGCGAAGTGCCGATCCACGTGATTCAGGTCGTCAAGGTCCCCGCGAACACGACGCTCGACCTTTTCACCGAACGCTATATCGCCTCGACGAGCACCAGCGACCAATGGACCGTTGACCCTGCGACCGACACCACACTCGTCGGCGCGCCAGCTAAATTGGTTAACATGCGGACCAAGGCCGCGCCTGGCGCGGCACCAGCGGAGATCATCCGCCAGCGGTCGACCCTCGCGATTCACAACGGCCGTGCTTACATTCTGCAGGTCGCGGCGAGCACCCAACTGTTCGGTCGCGCTTCGGGTGGGGCAGACCAGATGGTCAAGTCGTTCGAGTGGATCGAACCGGACGCGACTAAACAGCCTGCGGCGGCGACCCGGCCGACCGAAGAACCGATCGTGCTGTCCCGGCCGGCCGATCGCTACGAAGTGACGGCCCCGCGAGGTTGGCAACAACTGACCGAATCGGACGTGACAGCGACCTTTGTGCTGCCTGGCGATAAGTCGCGAGGCGAGAAGATGGCCTCAAGCATTCGTATCTATCGTCGATCAACACGATTTAATTCGACTGTCGACCGTGAGCTAGCCAGTTGGATCAAACGCATGGAATCGCTGGTCGCATACGAGGCGCCCGAACCGACGACGGTCGGGGGCGTGGACGCTTTGACCGCCACGGGAAAATCGAAGATCGCCGACAATGAGCATCTCGACCGTGTCGTCGTGTTCACGCGCGGCACCGATGCCTACGCTGTGCACATGTCTTACAACCCGGCCAATGACGCGGCGATGTCCGATGCCCTGGCGGGCATCACGTCGTCGTTCAAGTTTATCGGCGACGCCAACGACGTCCCGCCGGCACCCGTCGCGCGCGGTAAAGCCGCTGCGACGACGACTTCACCAACCCTTGATGCCGACGGGGACCGACCGCCCGTGGCAGGACGATCCGCACCAGCCGGTATCGGCTCCGCCGCGCTGGCGGCGAAGGCTGCAGGGTTGGCGGGTGAGCCCAAACTCTATCGGTACGACGATCTGGGCATTGCATTGAGCTATCCAAGTGGCTGGGCGCGCGACGAGGCATCGGAAGACGCCACGGTGTTACTCCGGTTGGTGCCGCCAGCTTTGTCGAACAGTCGAATCGAGGGCAGCTTCGTCCTGGGATTGCTCGAAAAAAAGAACGCATTCGTAAAGGATGCCAAGAGCTGGGCGCGGCTCACGTCCAAGATGCTCGGCGGCATAAACCCAACAACCATGGAGCAAACGTTGGCCGGGCTACCGGCCCATCGCGTCGATGCGGATGGCAAAATCGACGACGTGACCGTGAAATCGACGGTTATCGTGGTGGAAAAAGGCGCGTGGGTGGTAACGATCACCTTCTCCGGGTCGGCCGCCGAATTTGATGCCTGGTTGCCTTATGCGGAAAGCCTGCTCAAGACCGTCGAATGGAAATGACTCGCTGCCTCGGGCGACGCAAGGCGTCGAGCGGTTAGGCAGCACGAAGGATCGGAAGATATGCGCGATACCCTGCTTAACTGGCTCTACGCCAACTACCACTGGATCATCATGGCGATCGTCATTCACCTGACGACGCTGGGGACGGTCGCGTATTTGATTTTGCTCGAGCGAAAGATCGCGTCGTGGGTGCAGGACCGCATCGGGCCCAACCGCACGGGGTTGGGCTTCGGCATCATCCCGGTGTTAAAGAATTTTTCGTTCTGGGGCCTGGGTCAGCCGCTGGCGGATGGGTTGAAGTTCTTCTTTAAGGAAGACTATCGGCCTAAGCACGCGGACAAGGTCCTCTTCACCGTTGCGCCGATGTTGATGATCTCAGTGATCATCATCAGCATCGCGACACTGCCATGGGGCGGGTGGGTCGGTCACACCGAGACGCTCGACGTGACCTCGCAAGCGATTGCCAACGCTGGGCAAGGGGCAGCAGCGAGCGCGGAGTATCAGGCTGCGATCGAGGCTGCAATCCCGCCGGGCAATCAACTCGTTGGCACACCGGTCTACAAGCAAGTCGATGACAAGGTCATCGCGACCTACTCGCACGGCTGGGCGTTTCAGATCGCCAACCTCAATATCGGTGTCCTCTATATCCTCGCGGTGCTGTCACTGGCGGTGTACGGGGTGGTCATCGGTGGCTGGGCCAGCAACAATAAGTTCTCGTTCCTCGGTGGGCTTCGCGCGACGGCGAACATGATCAGCTACGAGATCCCGCTCGGACTCGCGGTGCTGACGATCGTCGTCATGTACGGCTCACTTAACCTGGCCGACCTCGTCGCGGTGCAGGCACACTCGTGGGGCCAGGTGACGGTCGGCGGGCACACGTTCGGCATCGTCCCGGCGTGGAACGTCTTCTGCCAACCGCTGGCGTTCGTGCTGTTCCTCATCTGCATCTTCGCTGAGGCCAACCGTGCACCGTTCGATACCGCTGAGGCTGAACAGGAACTCGTCGGTGGATACCACACCGAGTACAGCAGCATGCGGTTCGCGCTGTTCTTCCTGGCCGAATATGCCGGCATGATCACAACGAGCGCCATCTGCGTCGCGCTCTTCTTCGGCGGCTGGGATATGCCCGGCTTGCGCGGGCACACCGAAGGCGCGGGCGTCGCGTTCACGGACAGCCTGGCGATCGGCATCCTTCGCGCGGTCGTCTTTTATGCCAAGACGTTGATCGTGATCGCATTCTTCATGTGGGTCCGCTGGAGCCTGCCACGGTTCCGCTTCGACCAGATCATGACGCTGGCGTGGCGAGCGATGATCCCGATCGCGCTGATGCAGCTGCTCGCGACCGCGCTGGTCATCTACGCGTTCGGCAGTCGCAGCCGGTTTGAAATGCAGATCGACGGCTGGATGGCCGTCACACTGTTCGCAGTAAACATCGGCATCGGCATCGCGGTGATGATCGTCAGCACGATGATCCCACCTGCACCGGAGACGAACCGAAAGATTCGCATCCCTGGTAGTCGGTTTAATTCACCGGTGCTGCAGCCCACCTAAGGAACGGTCGAGCCCATGCCACGTCTCTCCACCAAGGTCGCGATCGTCACCGGCGCATCGCGCGGGATCGGTGAGGCCATCGCGCGCAAGCTGGCGGCCGACGGCGCGAAGGTCGTCGTGAACTTTGCCAACAGTGGTGAACTGGCCGAGAAGGTCGCCAGTGAGATTCGCTACGCCGGTGGGCAGGCCGTCGCGACGCAGGCGGACCTGTCGGACCCGGCGCAGATTCCTGAGTTGTTCGAGATCGCGCGCCTCGCCTACGGGCGGCTGGACATTCTCGTGAACAACGCCGGCGTCGCAGAACTGAACACACCGTTGGAACAGATTACGGTCGCACATTACACCAGGCAGTTCGACCTCAACGTGCGTGGCCTGCTGCTGGCAACGAAGCTGGCCGCCGCAGCGATGGGGGACGACGGTGGGCGGATCATCAACATCACCAGTGGCATCACCCGTTCGCCCGGCCCTGGTAGTAGTGTCTACGCGGCGACCAAGGCGTCCGTCGAGATGCTGACGAAGTGCCTTGCCAAGGAACTGGGCCCCCGGCAGATCACCGTCAACGCCGTCGCGCCCGGTGTAACGGAAACCGACATGCTCCGCGCAGCCATGAGCCCCAAGGCGACCGAAGGGCTCGTTCAGATGACCCCTCTTGGCCGACTGGGTCGACCGGAGGACATCGCCGACGTTGTGGCGTTCATTGCGTCGGACGAGGCTCGATGGATTACCGGTGAGATCATCGGCGCGACCGGTGGGCTGTAGAGAAGCGCGAACACCTTCCAATTAGCGGCGCGTGCGCAGCACCGCGGGTTCTTAGCGATCGTGAGGAAACGCTCGCGGTGCAGCGCACGTGCCGCTAAATCGTCAGGTGTCGACGAAGTGGCGCCGTGCTGATAGAATGGTGAACGCCCATGAAAGACTCCGACGTCCTTATCCTCCAAGAGCCCCAACTGTCATTGGCCGACCAGTTTTACCTGCCGCAGGTGCTGGCGGGCCTTGGCACGACGATGAAGCACATGCTCAACGTCGTGGTACGCGGGAAGGACCGCGTCATTCAGTATCCCGAAGAGCGTCGCGAGGACCTGCCGCTGGGTCAGGGTGGCATGCTCAAGGAAACCTATCGTGGGGTGCATCGGTTGAACAAGGACGAAGAGGGACGCGTCAAGTGCGTCGCTTGCTTCATGTGCTCGACCGCCTGCCCGGCCCGTTGCATTCATATCGAGGCAGCCGAGAGTCCCTGGGCCGACCGTGAAAAGTACCCCGCGAAGTTCGACATCGACGAGCTCCGCTGCATCTACTGCGGCATGTGCGAAGAGGCCTGCCCGGTCGACGCGATCGAGCTGACCAGCACCTACGACATCGTCGGTCTGACCCGCCAGGAAATGATTTTTGACAAGTCCAAGCTCCTCCGCATCTACGACGAGACGATCGCTGCGGAACCGATGTAAGATTGGTTCATCACGGAGACGCAGAGACGCGCGGAGCGGAAGAGGCAATTCAACCGTATCGTCGAAATTCAAGCTGTCATCCCGAGGGAAGCGGTAGCGACCCGAGGGATCTCGACTGACGACAGCTGTGTGCACCTCCGATCCCTCACGTCGCTACCGCTCCATTCGGGATGACACGCTGCGTTTGAGGTGAAGCTGCACTAGATTTTGATTTTCTCCGCGGCCTCCGCGTTTCTGCGGTGATCTCGTATTGGCCATATTTCCTGCTTCGCGCCGTCCGATAACTGCGCGGGTTTTCCAATCCTCCATCCATCCAGCAAGGTTTGCCCACTGGGCATGGCAATCGTAAGTCATGCAGACCCACGCAAATTGCGGGGCGATTCGCTCAGTCGGTCTGGCGAATAGCCGAAGAGATATTGGAGGAGTTCCACATGACAATGACGGATGAATTGAAGTCGACCGGTAGCGTAACGGATTCGTGGCCGGCGGACGTGCGGGAAGTGCTGGGGTCGCTCGAGGGTATGTTTCCGCCCATGATGGAACGCCGCAAGGTCGCCCGCGATCGGTATTACGCGCAGGCGACGCTCGTCGTCGAGCCGAGCGCGCCGACCCCGACGCGCACACCGACGACGCAGTTCGTCTATATCCGAGATATCAACATCTGGGCAGCCGGTTACATCACCAATCAACGGTTGTCGGCCTATGGTCATGCGACGGTGTCACTCGTGGCCCCCGATGGCACGTTGACGACCACCCGCTGCATGATCCGCCGCTGTCGTGAGTTTGCGCCGGGCTGGTTCGACGGTGTGCTCGAGTTCGACAACGCGGTCGAACGGTTCTCCCGCGACAACGTGCGCAAGCTCGCTGCGTAACACAGCGCGCTATTTTCGATATTCACCTCGGCCTGCCCGGCATTTTCATCGGGCAGGCCGAACTTCGTTTGCACGCTGCCAGATGGCGTTCATCGGATAGACTATGCAGCACGCTGACCGGAGGTTGTGTGCTTCGTCTGATCATCCTGACATCCCTTCTGCTCTGCGTGTCTTCCGTTCCCGTTATCGCGCAGACGAAGCCCGGCGCGACGACCTCACCGGTGGTGCCGGTCGAGCAACTGTTTGCCGACGACACACTCAAGTTCGCGGTGCCCGCGGGGTGGCGCGTCACGAAGGTCAGCGAGGACACGCGATGGGTCGAGCTGACCGAGATCACCGGCGGGGGGTTGATGGTCGTCAACACCACGCCACAGACCGGCAGCCTCGGTCAGAACCCCGACGCGAAGCAGAAGATCGGTGAACTGATCGTGAAGAATTTGCGTGAACTCCTTGAACGCGGAAAGCTCACGATGGTCGATCCACCGCGAATGAAGCGCGACGAAGCCTTCTTCCTGCGCATTGAAGATCGCTACCGCACGGAAGACGCCAAGACCGCGACCCGACTGCACGTTTACCGCGTTTACGGCATACACTTGTTAATGGTCGCTGCGACCAGTTTTGACGAGTCTGCTGAGTACCAGGCGCAGACCTATGTCGCTGGTGAAAAACTGGTCTACGCGATCAAGGCCAACAAAATTGTCAGGCCAACGGGCATCCCCACGCAGGGCAAGCCCAGCCCGTTCCGCAAGGCCAAGGTACGCCTCACGCCCGCCAAGGGGTGGGTCGAGGAAAAGTCCGACAAGGACGACGGCATCATCGCGACCTATCGCGAACCGGTGGGCAGCGGCATTGTGATCGTGCGGGTGCTGTCGATGGCGATTCAAAAAGACCCGCGCGACGCGGTTGTCGCCAGGCTCAGCGCCGACGATCTGGCGTCGCTTGCACCACCCGATGCGAAGCCCGAGCCAGTGCAGGACATTGCCAGCGGACCGTTCGCGAAGAAGGCACAGCAGAAACACGACCGCCTCGGGCCGACTTTGCGTGTCGAGAACCGCGTGATGATCGTCGGCGAGATGCTGTTGAGTGTGACGAGTGCCTCCAATGAGCTGAAGGCCGAACCGGTGAGCAAGTTCGCCGATGACCTGGCCACGACCGCCGAGGTGTTCACTCCGCGGTAGTAACGCTGTTTCTCTGCCGAATTTAAGAGGCGCGAAGTACGCGAAGCACGCGAAGGAAAATTCACGCGAAGGAAAGGCGACCAGTTCCTTCCTATCAACTGTCGGGCTTCTATCTTTGATTGCTTCGCGATTCCTTTGCGACTTCGTGACTTCGCGTCTCTGACTGCCCAATCGTCGCGAAACGCGCGGAACGGCGATCCAGCGGCGAAGCGCTTTTCAGTCGAAAAAAAGCGAGAGCACGCCGTGTCAACGTGCTCTCGCGGTTCGGACGCAGCCGGAGTCGGGTGGCTGCGCCCGTGGGTGTATGGTGACGTCGCGACTTATTCGTGACGGTTGAAGATCTCCTGCAGGTAGCGTTTGAGGTCCTGGCCGAATTTCGTGTTCCAGAACCAGTCGTTGCCGTTGAAGATCGGTGGTTTGGGGTCGGCTTCGGTTGGTGTGACGGCTGTCTTCAGTTCGCCGAAGTTGTAACCACTGGCGTCCTTGCGGTCATGACCGTCGAGGTAGATGTTGACGAACTGATCGTTGCCATACCGTTGGCCGCGGAGAGTGCCGAGCGTGTCCTTGCCGTCGAGGAAGCCGGCAGGTTGGATTTCCTGCTGCACACCGTAGACGCCTGGTCGCAGGTGCGTGAATTCGTACCGACCGGTCATGTCCGTCGTCGCCAGTCGGGTGAACGACCCCATATCGTCTTTGGCCGTCAGTTTGAGGGTCGCGCCGGTGATGCCGGCTTCTCCTGCATCCTTCAGGCCGTTGTTGTTTTTGTCCTCGTAGACGTAGCCAGTCAGTTGCGCCGGTTCCAGTTCACCGAAGTTGTACAACCGCTTGCCACCCCACCAGCCGTGAAGTTTGGAATGCTTGCCGTGATCTTTGACGACGATGTTGCCAAACGTGTCGTTGCCGAGGTCGACCTTGCGATCACCAGCGGTGTCCTTGCCGTCGAAATAGCCGATCGGTTGGGATTCACTCAGTGTGTACGTGCCAGCCGGCAGGTCGGTGAACTGGTACAGGCCGTCCTCGTCCGTTAACGCGGTCAGGCTGACCGGCGCCCCGTCGCGTGTCGTGCCGGTCAGCGTCACCGTGACGGCGGCGATGCCGTGTTCGCGGCGGTCGAGCCGACCGTCGTTGTCACCGTCACAGTAGACGTAGCCCGCGATCATCGGGCTGGCAGACATCAATCGTCGAGACTCAAGCGGTTCCATCGAACTGGCTCGGCTGGCGCGCACGAGACCCGGTCCGACTCGTCGTAAACGAGACATGGTTATCCTTCCCACACAAAACAGACAATTTCCAGGGGCGAGGCCTTCAGATTGGCTCTGTCCTGTCGACCTCACCCACAACGAGCGGCCGACAGTTCACTGCCCTCACTCCCGCGAGGTAATGTGTGCCAACTTCGTCGATCGGTCCAAGGGAAACTTTTGGAAATGGGGACTGCGGACCACCGCGAAGCGGAAGATGCGTAAGACGATCGGCGTATGCCCAACCTGCCGCCGGTGTGGGGGTCGGTACGATCGTGAAAAGCGTCACAACCTGCCTTGCAAGATGCGCGGGTGACTCTTAGACTTTCGCCGTCCGATCGTTGCGCTGCGCGGGTCATTGCCTCCGGGAAGGGAAGCAGGCCGTTCGGAGCCCACGATGTGTGACAGTTCCCATGGTCGCTCGATTCCTCACTACCGCCTCTGTCGACCCCGCAGGACTCATCGCTCAGATGACAACCGGACCTGGCAGCGTCGCGCCGATCACCCCGATCGTCGTGCTGGCGCTCTGCATCGTCGCCGGCATTGGCACGGTTTTGCTCCTGCCGACCCGGCGGGAGACGTCGATCCGCAAGATTGGTGGCGTCGTGCTCGCGCTGGCGGGGCTGGTCTTTGCAGGATTATTGGCCCGATCCCAAGCGGGCGTCGGGGCCTACTTCTGGATCTTTTCGGGCATCGCGCTCACGGGCGCGGTTCGCGTGGTTACCCACCCACGACCGGTTTATTCAGCACTGTATTTTGTGATGACGGTCCTCGCGTCGGCGGGCCTGTTTATCCTGCTGTGGGCCGAGTTTATGGCCGCGGCGCTGGTACTGATTTATGCCGGCGCGATCCTGGTCACCTACGTCTTCGTCATCATGCTCGCTGCGAGCACGACAGGCGCGAAAGCCGCTGCGGTCGTCAGTGAATACGACAACGTCAGCCGTGAACCAATCTTCGCGTCGGCGATCGGGTTTGCGTTGATGGGGGTGTTGCTGTTCGTCATTTTCGACAAGAGCGTCCCTCTAACCCCGCGCGGTGACGTCAGCCCGGTGCCTGCTTACCCAGTCGTGGGCGGCACGCAGAGACTGGGTGCGTATCTCTATCAAGATCAAGTAGTTAGCCTTGAATTGGCCGGTGTGATTTTGACTCTGGCGATGGTCGGCGCGATCGTAATCGCCCGCCGCAAGGTATGGCAGGGTGGTGTGCAGACGGGTGGTACCGGTGGTGAACAGATCACCGCGCCGATGACGCCCGTCGACGACAACCCGCATTCGATCCCCGTGTATGGGACCGATAACCCACGCCAGAAGGCTTGGCCGGAAACGTAAGGAATAGGGATGAGGGTTGAAGGATAAAGGATGAAGTAAGGTGGTCATTTCCCCTTTTCATCCTTCTTCCTCCCAACTTCATCCTTAAGTGAAAATGTCCCAGCTTGCTCTTCAACATTACCTCGCTGTGGGCGCGATCATGTTTGCAATCGGGCTCATCGGGTTTATGACCCGGCGGAACCTGATTGTGATGTTCCTGTGCACGGAACTGATGTTCCAAGGTGTCGGGATCAACCTCATCGCGTTCGGGCACTTTCACGGCAACCTGAGTGGGCAGGCGTTTGTGATTTTCCTGCTGGTCATCGCGGCGGCGGAAGCGAGCCTGGCGCTGGGGTTGATCGTGCTGCTGTTCCGCCAACGCAACACACTGGACGCAGACGCGTGGCGGGAGCTGAAGGGATAGAACAGTGGGCAGTTGTCAGTGGACAGTGGGCAGTAAGAAACCCCTCTTCCAACTGTCCGCTGTCCACTGACAACTGCCCACTGATTCATGGAAAACACTGCCCTCCAAAACGTCTGGCTGATCCCTCTGCTGCCACTGATCGGGGCTGCGATTGCGGGGTTCTTCGGCGCGCGGTTTTTGCGCAGCAAGAGCCATCTGCCGATCTGGATTACCGTTGGTGCCAGTGCCGTGCTGTCGGTGATGGTGCTGGTGAACCTGTATGGCATGGCCCACGAAGCCAAGCCTGGCGAACCGATCGGCATTACCAAGAACGTCTTCACCTGGATCGCCGCGGGGGATGCGACAACCGCCGTCACGGGCGCAGCCAGCGACTACCTGCACGTCAACGTCGGTTACTTCATCGACCCGCTGACCGCCGTCATGCTCTGCGTCGTCTGCGGGATCGGGTTTCTGATCACCGTCTTCGCTGCCGGGTACATGAAGGGTGAAGCGGGGTATTGGCGGTTTTTTGCCTACCTGGGGTTGTTCATCTTCATGATGACCAACCTGGTGATGGGCGAGAACCTGCTCATGCTCTACCTGGGCTGGGAAGGCGTCGGCCTCTGTTCGTATCTGCTCATTGGCTATTACTACGAGAAGCCCAGCGCGCGAGACGCCGCTGCCAAGGCGTTTATCGTCAACCGTGTGGGTGACTTCGGCTTCGCGCTGGGCATCATGCTCTGCTTCGCGGCGTTCGGCACCGTCAGCTACTTTGGGGATGGTGTTCACTCGAACACGGGTCTGATCGAACTGTTCACCAAGCCGATGTCCGAGATGACCGAGACGCAGCAGATTGCGGTGACGTGGGTGCCGTTCCTGTTGATGTTGGGCGCGTTCGGTAAGTCTGCCCAGTTTCCGCTTTACGTCTGGCTGCCCGACGCGATGGAAGGCCCGACGCCGGTGTCGGCTCTCATCCACGCCGCGACGATGGTGACAGCGGGCGTTTACATGATCGCCCGCTGTGGCACGATGTTCTTCCACAACATCGGGGGTGAACCGTACTCAGCACCCTTGGTCACGATCGCCGTTGTCGGCGCGTTCACGGCGTTGTTCGCTGCCACGATCGCGATGCGGCAGTTCGACCTGAAGAAGGTCTTCGCTTATTCCACGGTTAGCCAACTCGGTTACATGTTCGTCGCCGCCGCGGTGCTCGCGCCGGTCGCTGCGGTGTTCCACCTCGTTACCCACGCATTCTTCAAAGCCCTGCTGTTCCTCAGCAGTGGTGTGGTCATGCATGCGATGGACGGCGAGCTGGACATGCGAAAAATGTCGGGCCTCAAGCGCGTGCTGCCCAAGACGCGCTGGTTGATGCTCGCTGGTTGTGCCGCGCTGGCGGGGTTCCCGGTCGTCACAAGCGGTTTCTATTCCAAGGACGAAATCATCGCCGTTGCGTGGGAACGCAACACAATCCTGGCGGGTGTGTTGCTGCTGACGAGCTTCCTGACGGCTTACTACACGTTCCGACTCTACTTCCGCGTCTTCCATGGCCCGTTCGTCATCCCAAGCCAGCCTGCAACGGACCTCATCCCGAGCGAGGCCGATGCGCACCTGTCGCCCGGTCATGCGTCTGCGGGTCACGGTGGACCGGTCGCAGCCAACCAGCATGGTCATGAAGTTGCGCACGGTGCCGGTCATGGAGGTCACCATCACAACCACGAACCGTGGATTATGATGGCGCCTCTCTACATTCTCGCGATCGGCGCGATCGTCGTCGGTCCGTGGCTGTACTGGACCGGCGCGCTCGAGCACTTCCTCGGCCGCAGCCCATCGTTCGCGTGGGCCTATGCCAAGGCCCAGCCGGTCTTCGGCGACGTAAACGCCCACGCGTTCGGTGTCGAGCACATGATGACGACCGGCCAGGCGGTCGCGATCGATACCGAACACGCCGCGGAAACGAAACAACTGCACCTTTACCTGATGATTGCCAGTGGCGTGATCGCGCTGGCGGGTATTGGCATCGCGTTTCTGCTGCACAAGAAGGACCGTGCCCAGGCCGAGTCGCTGGCGAACAAGTTCCGGCCTATCGCGAGTTTGTTGGATCACAAGTATTGGATTGATGAGCTGTACGACGCCGCGATCGTCCGTCCGCTGTGGGCGGTGGGTAAGGTGTACAACGTCATTGATGCCTGGGTGATCGACGGCGCCGTCTGGTTCGCCACGATTGTCCCCCGCGCCGCCGGTGTGGGCTTGCGACTGACGCTCCAAAAGGGCTACCTGCAGGGGTACGCAGCGGG
>JBBRHE010000053.1:0-19048 GCA_038223165.1 Tepidisphaerales bacterium | reverse complement strand
TTCCACGTAGCGGTAGAGGATCGCGTCGAGCACCGCGTACTCGGGCAGCGAATCCTGGTCTTTCTGGTCGGGTCGAAGCTCCGCACTGGGCGCCTTGTTGATCGTGCTCCGCGGGATGATCTCCCGCTCGGCGTGGGTGTTCATCCACTCGCAGAGCTCGTAGACGATTGTCTTCGGCACATCGCTGATGACCGCCAGCCCGCCGCACATGTCGCCGTACAGCGTGCAGTAACCGACGGCGACCTCGCTCTTGTTGCCGGTCGTCAGCAACAGATGATTGAACTTATTGCTGATCGCCATCAGGATCGCCCCGCGAATGCGGGCCTGCAGATTCTCCTCTGCAACGCCTGGCTGAGTACCGGCAAACTGTCCTGCCAGCGTGCTTTCGTACGCGTCATGCGCTGCTTTGATCGGTATCACGTCGAACGAAACGCCAAGGTTCTGAGCCAGTTGCTGCGCGTCGGTGACCGAGTGATCGGAACTGTATCGGCTCGGCATCGCAATCCCGACCACTTTCTCCTTGCCCAGCGCATCTACCGCCAGCGCCGCGACGAGGGCGCTGTCGATCCCTCCGGACAGGCCGAGCACGACGGACTTGAACCCGCACTTGCGAACGTAGTCGCGCAGGCCGAGGACGAGAGCCCGGTAGATCTGCTCGATGCCACGGTCGTCCGAAATGTGGGCCGCCGGTGAGATCTCGCGATCGCTTTCCGACGGCTTGACCGCCCCGTGGCCCGTCGTGTCGAGGTCGACGACCAGCAGTTCCTCCTCGAACCCCTTCGCCTGCGCGATCACGCTTCCGTCGGCCGCCATCACGACGCTGTTGCCGTCGAAGACGAGTTCGTCGTTCCCACCGACCTGGTTGACGTAGACCAGCGGCTTGCCGAACTGCTTCACCTGGCTTTCGAAAAGCTGTAGTCGGAATGCATGCTTATGCACGACGAACGGTGACGCGCTGGCGTTGATCATCACATCCGCCCCACCGGCGTTCAGCACGGCTAATGGGTTCTCGTGATACAGCCGGCGTGGAACCATGCGCTCGTCGTTCCACAGGTCTTCGCAGACACTCAGGCCCGCCCGCGTACCGTTCATGTTCACGATGTTGACGGCTTGGTCCTTCGGCCCGGGCTCGAAGTAACGGCTTTCGTCGAACACGTCATACGTCGGCAGCAGCGTCTTGAAGTGCCGACTGACAATCTTCCCCTCGCGCAGCACCGCGATCGCGTTGTGAAGTGGTCGACCGACCGGCGCAATGTTTCGATCGACGTACCCAACGATCGCGTCGATCCCGATCACGCGCGACGCGATCATCTCCAGCGCACGCAGATTGTCGTCGACGAACTGCTTCTTCAGCAGCAAATCTTTAGGCGGGTAACCGACCAGCGCCAGTTC
Organism: Tepidisphaerales bacterium; assembly: GCA_038223165.1. Taxonomy (GTDB): domain Bacteria; phylum Planctomycetota; class Phycisphaerae; order Tepidisphaerales; family Tepidisphaeraceae; genus DASYHQ01. Next base: position 17,656 of record JBBRHE010000053.1, on the reverse strand, counting down.
TGGAAAGACAACGACCTCTGCCCGCTGTTCTTTCGCCCGCCCGATGTAATCGAGAATCTTGCGGACATTGCCGGCCAAGTCGCCGACGGTGGGATTGATCTGTGCTAACGCGATGCGCATATGCCGGATTGTAGGCGCATCCGCCGCGCCTGCCCATCGGCAAAGGCAATGGCTCTACCAACGTGCGTCGCGGGCCGTCGGGCGAGCGACCGGCCGTGGTTCCTGCGCTTGCACGCGCCTCGGCCGCCGGGCGAGCTTCACCGCGATGTCTTCGCGCTTGTTCAAGCGAACATGCCGCTGATACACCCAGTTGAATCCCGCGTGGTGCTCGCGGTAGTACAGCCCGCACTGCCAGGCGAACAGGTGCATCAGGAAAATGCCCAGGCACAGGACCGGATAGGAAAAGACAGGCCGCAACCACAGTGCGTACCCACCAACACCCGGCTTGGTCGCCAACCAAAGAAAAACGCCGGCCTGCCCGACAAAGTAGAAGACCATCGCGACAATGCCGACGATCGCCAGGAAAACATAGGAAGCGCCACCGGCCTTGATCACGCCCCACACACGATCCGGCCTGAGGTTGAGCATCGTCCCACTGGTCGATGTTGTAATTGCCAGCGCCGGCAGCAACAAAGCCCCGATGCCCAGTGCGATCGCGTAGACGCCGATCATCGCTGCCTCGGGCAAACGCACGTACTTGTAAATTAAGATTGCCGGCCCGAACGCGAATCCAAAGGCGCTGACCGTGTGGACGAAGGGCAGCCAGAGGTCCTCGCTCAGTTGCAGGTCCCGAAACGGCCGGGGCAGTTCGTCCATGTCGCGCGGGCCGATCTCGTCGATCACGTTCGCAAAGTGTCCCAGCACACCAAAGACAAACGGCAGACAAAACACCGCCAGGAAGATAAACATCAGCGAGACGAGCATCACACCCTGCATGAACACATGCAGCAGGAACATGATGCCCAGCACCGCCAAACTACCGGGCGATGTCAGCAAAGCTGCAGCGCCAGTAAGCGTGGTCGCGCGTGGCGTGTTGGCGGCGTACGTCAGGGCCGGTTTGGCCATTGGGATTTCGTCCGCCCGTGGTACGTCGCGCGGGGCCAGTTCCAGGGGGCGGATCAATTCACCCGAGATCGGGTCGTACCGCGGCCGCGCATTCGCAAGCGTATCGTCCGCCAGTGGAATTTCGTCCCCCGCCATCGCCAGTTCTTCGGGTGTAACGCGATTGTCGATCTCGTTGCCGTCGGTGGTTGTCGTATTGCGTGTAAAGGCCCGGTGCAGGGTCGCAAGACGTTCGGGCGATGGAGTTCCGGTCGGGGCGTCGGCGTCGATTTTGTACCCGCCGTCTAAATCGATCTGCCCCACTTCGGTCAGTGTGGGGACAGTGTTCAGCAGGCCGCACTTCGTGCATTGAAGGTCACCGCCGGCCATTTCGTTGGCGACGTCGTAGGTCTGTCCGCATCGGCAGGCAAATCGGATCATAGCGGGTCTTCCAGATATTCATTATAGCCACGGGCCGCACGATCGCATGCTAAGCGTCACTGGGATCCGCAGTTGGCTGTCAACCGACGATACGCACGTTGTGACGGTTGCGCACGGCGTTTAAGATGGGCCGCGACGGTCCAATTAGACAAGGAAAGTGAATGCGCCTCGCCCGACTGTTGCCATTGGTCTTCCTCGCGATCCTCCCGACGACAAACGTCCGCGCCCAGGACGAGCCCAAGCCCGACGAACTCAAGAAGATGTACGCCGACGCCCTCACCCAACTGAAATCCGTTCAGGACCGTCGAAATGAGCTCGCCCAGGCCAACGAAGCCCTGACCGCCAAGGTAAAGGACCTCGATGCCAAACTGACGACGACGACCGAAGAACTGGCGACCCTGAAAAAGGACGTCGCCGCCTATACCGAGAAGTCGTTCTTCCTGCGGTCCCACTACGCCGCGTGGCAGGGGTTTTTGCAGTCGTATCCTGAGTTGATCTCGCGCTGGAAAATGTATCTGGGCACCGGGTTGATCGTCCCGAAACCGTCACCGTCGGCGGATGATAATTGGCCGTTCGATATGGCGGGGTAGCAGTTCGGCATCCCCCACACTCATTGTCATCCCGACGAGAGGAGAGGAAGCGACTTGAGAGATCTCGATCCACGGACACCGTTCGTCTAATCGAGATCCCTCAGGTCGCTACCGCTCCCTTCGGGATGATAAACTTCGCTAGAATGCACGCAAAGCCGCATCGACTAAGTGAGCCCGACTGGGAACGTCGCAACCCCGATTCAGTGTATCCCTTCCCCCGCTAACCATCTCTCAGCATCCAGCGCCGCTTTGCAACCCATGCCCGCGGCGCTGATCGCTTGCTTGTAAATCGGGTCTGCCACGTCGCCGGCAGCGAAGAGGCCCTCCACGCTCGTTGTCGTGCGGAACGGGTCAACCAGTTTGATGAAGCCCTTGTCGTCGAGCTCGACCTTGCCCTTGAGGAACTTCGTGTTCGGTGTGTGACCGATCGCCACGAACAGGCCAGGGGCGTCCAGCCGAGTCTCTTGGCCCGTCTGAATGTTCTTCACGATCACGCCGGTCATCCCCTTCTCCTCTTCACCGACAACCTCGCTGACCACCGAATGCCACAGCGGTACGACCTTGGGGTTGGCCAGCAACCGGTCGGCCATCACCTTGCTGGCGCGGAGTGAATCTCTGCGATGGACCAGATACACCTTGCTGGCGAACTTCGTCAGATACGTCGCCTCTTCCGCAGCCGAGTCACCGCCACCAACGACGATCAACGGCTGGTTCCGAAACCGTGGCAGCGCCCCGTCGCACACCGCACACGCAGACACGCCGCGGTTCTTGTACGCGTTTTCACTGTCGAGCCCGAGGTAGTTGGCACTGGCGCCGGTCGAGATGATGACCGTGTTGGCCGTCAAGGTCTTGCCGTTGCTGTCGGTCAGTTTGAACGGGCGGACGCTCACGTCGATGTCGACGATGTCCTCCGTCTCGATGCGCGTGCCAAAGCGGGTCGCCTGCTCGCGCATCTTCAACATCAAATCAGGCCCGAGCACACCATCGGGGAAGCCCGGGAAGTTCTCGACGTCCGTGGTCCAGTTCAACTGCCCCAGCGGCAGTGTGCCGCGCAGGCGGTTCTCTTCCGAGATGGCGCCTTCGTAAACGAGCGGATCGAGCTTGGCCCGCGCCGCGTAAATGGCCGCCGTCCAACCTGCTGGGCCTGATCCGATGATGACGAGTTTTTCTGCTGGGGTCATAAGGTCTAAGTGATTCTAGGCATGACGGACGGCAAAGGAAGTGAGTGCCCCGGCCCCTCTCCCGGTACAACGGTGGTGTAGGGTGGGCAGTGCGCACCTCCCATCGCAAACGGTGGGCAGTGCCCACCCTACGTACTGCCGAGGAATTCACGCCAGAGGACACGGAGAACACAGAGAACGCAGAGCGAACACAACGACAGTTGTCCCGCTCCGCCTCTGTGTTCTCAATGTTCTCTGTGCTTCATTTCTTTTAATCCAACGGCAACGGCCCACTGCGGTCCGGCGACTTCTGTGCCGTCGTGGGCGTATCAATGACATGCACTTTCCGTTCCGCCTCGGCGTCTTCATCCGCGTAGCTGGCGTCCCGCGCTCGTGGTTGTTCACCGCGCAGGGGAACGATCACTTCCTTCTCGTCCCCGCCTCGCCGCATGACTTCGTACGAGCCTTTCAGTTCGTCGGTAAATTCGCCGATCGACAACCCGCCCGCCGACAGGAAGAGCATCACGATCGCCGCGATCTGACAGAGCCCCGTCAGCACACCGCACACGACGTAGAACCCGCTGAACTTGTAGAGCATCAACCGCAGCGTCGCCAGCAGGATGATCGCGAGCGTGAGAAAGAACGCCGCGTAAAACTGCGGCCGATGCTTGATCGTCCGCGGAAAGATAAAACAAGCAAACAGAAACGCGACGATCGCCACCGTGATCCCGTCGGTGGTCACGACGGTGTAATTTTCGATTTTGTCCATGCCCGACAGGATACCGCCGAGGTGTAGGGTTAGGCTAGGACGATCACCCATCAGCCGTGACACAACCCTCCCCCGTAACACGGTCCTCCGGACCGTGGATTCGCTCAATCCATCACAGTCCGGAGAACCGTGTCACGACTGCGCATTCGACCAACGTAGGCCCAAACCGAGGCGGCATTGTAATTATCGCAGTTTCGCTATTTTACATCGCATTTGCCGTCGCGACGTGGCTCGCAAGTCGAATCGGCTTTCTAGGCATCGCGGCGTTGACCGGGATACAGGGGCTAATACAGTCCTACCTGATGTTGATGGGAACGGACTTCAATATAAGGTGGATGTTGCTGCCTTATACGTGCTTATTATTCAGTTCAACCGCGATGAGCATTCTTACCCTAATTCATCTGGAACGGTCATCCCACCGCCCAGCACGCGGGTTCGTGGTAGAAACCAAACACCACTCAGCTGAAAAATAGTTCGTGCGGTGGGACCACCCCCACCGCATTCTCCCATCACGACATTGTGGTGGGCACGACCCCCCTACCCCACCTACTTCGCCACCGCGTACAGCGACATGCCGTTTACGACGGTCATGCGTTGCACTTCAAACCCATTCTTCGCCAGCAACCGTCGCAAGCGCGGTCGGGTGAAGTGGTTGATGTGGCCGCAGCGGAGGCGGTGGTATTTGCTGCCCTTTACCCAGCCTTGATACAGGCAGTTTATGTTGAAGAGCACGAAGAACGGGCCCATGAAAAAGTCCCAGGGGACGGTGATGAGGTATTGGCCGTCGTCTTTCAGGATGCGTTTGACTTCGGTCAGCACCTCGTCGAGGTCGAGCAGGTGTTCGAGGACTTCGGAGGTGATGACGAGATCAAAAGCCTTGTCGGCTAGGCCGGTGCGGGTGAGGGTCGTGGTGACCTGGTAGTCCGTCAGGCGATTCTGGCGCTTGGCGTAGTTGAGCATCTTTTCATTGATGTCGACGCCGACAACGTCCAACGCATTTTCGTTCCACCAGACGTTGCCACAGCCGAGGTCGGCGATGCGCATGCCGGGCTTGTGGTGCGTCGCGACCATTTTGGTGAGGTTCTTGAAGCGCGAGCGATGGAACCACGCGCGGAACCAGTTAACCTTTTCAGTGTCGGTCTGGTCGTCATAAAACGTCTCGTTCATCTCGCGATACTCGACCTCGGCGAGCGTGGCGGACGTGAACGACGTGATGCGGACGAACAGCACATTCGCGACGGCAAGGATGACCAGCGCCGCGCACACGCCGATCACAAACGGCAGGCCGACTTTCATCAATCCCCACAGCAACCCGCTAGCGATGAGCGCGACGGTGAGATAGACCGCCAGCCTCGCCACAGGGCCGTTGCGCATGCGGCGTTCCTGGTTCAGGAAGACGAGGTGGTAGTAGACGTAATGGAACAGCTGATTGGCCAACGTGCCCAGAAAAAACGCGACCAGCGGATGCACGCCCGCGACGAGGTTCAAGCCGATCGTCATCGCGAAGTTGATCGCAGACCCGCTGATGCCGCCGAGCAAAAAGACGAGGTGGGCGGGATGGCGGATGCGATGGAGGACGGAAGGGTCTTGGATCATGGATTGATCTCTGCGGTGTCCGCGATGAACAGGTCGATCGGCTTGTTAGCCCAACTGATGCGGGAGGGCCACAGGTCGGCCCATCTCGGCCCGCGCACCAAGTGCCTGAAGCCTTCCGGCGCGTCCGTCGGCACATCGACGGTCGCAACGAACAGGTCCATGGTTCCAAGTTCCGGAACCGCCTGCCCGCGCGGCAGCAAGACGAGTTGCCATCGGAACAAGTCCACCGGTGGCATGCAATAGGGTGCCGGCTCGGCAACTATCCCCAGACGACTCCCAGTAGATGTATTTAAACCCGCAATCGAAGCGGCTGCGACTTGTCGCGATCCATTTCGTTCCCCGACCACAAAATTCAATAAATATCGCCCCCCCGCGACCATCGTCACGCCCACGATACTGAGGAAAGCGATGCGGCGCACCCAGAGGCGAGCCGGTGTGGTGGCACGAATGCCCGCGGCCCATACGACGCACGCAATCATCAACGCGATGTCGGGCAGGAGCGCGAAACGTCCATACTCGCCCGGCTTGTGCGCGCCGAGCAATACGAACTGCAACGCAACGACCGCAGCGGGAACTGCGAGCAGCCAGGACACAGTCTCGCTAGTAGGAAAGGCATTCCTGCCTGTCTCTCCCCCCGTTTCCCCCCGGTCGTTTACGGAGTAAGGCCGGGGGGAGAGACTGACAAGAATGTCTGTCCTACAACGGCGAAGAAGCGCGACGATCGTCACCAGCAACCCCACGACCGCAATGGGCAGCGACGTACCCTCGGGGATCAGGTCCAGTCCTGTTTGCAGTCCCGCCAGCACGTCCGAGACACTGTAAAAATTGCCATAGTTCTGCACGTTCGCCGACAACGCGCCGCTCGGGCGCAGCGTGTTCAACACGACGTAGGGGTTGGTCAAGGCGTAGACGAGAAGACCGAGGCCGATCGCGAGGGTCGCATCTCGCAATCGCACCGCCCACGGTTGCGGGCGCAACAGCACCATCAGCGGCAGCACGATCCCACCCGGCAGGGACAGCAGCACCATGCCCGTCGCTGCGCCCCACGCCGCGCCAGTGATCGCGGCCCATTTCCACGAACCGCGTTCCACGTACGTCGTGGCCAAAAGGACCGTCCACAGCAGCAGCACGACGCCAGCAAGGTGCGGCTTGGCTTCGTGGGCCATGTTGACGACGACGGGCAACGTCGCGAACGCCACCCCACCGACGAGCGTCGCCAACCTGCAACGGGTCATCCGATGGACAATCAGCATGACCGCGACGACACCGAGCAAGCCCCATGTTGCCGAGTAGGCTCGCATCACGAAGTAAAAGCGGCCGAAGGCGTCGGGGTGGTCGAGGTAGTAGGCTACATCGACCTTCACCTCGATCACGCCGAGGATCGAACCGAGTTTCAGCATCGCGCCGACGGGGTAGACCCACAGGCCGCCGTACTGGTACATCTTGGGGTCGAGCGCCCAAAGGTTGCTGCGGATTTCACCGGGGCGCATTTGGCTGAGGGCGCGCAGAGTGATCATTTCGTCGGGTTGATGGGTGTACAAGCGGAACCGCTGGACGATCTCGGCGCGTTGGGGATCGGTGGCATTGACGATGATGGGTTGGTCGCGATTGGCCAGTGGGTTGGCATCGTGATCAGTCGCGCGGTCGGCGTTGCCCCAACCGCCGGTGAGCGCGAGGATTTCCTTGCCGGTCCACGGCGTGCGGTCACCGAAGAGGAAGCGATCGGTGTCGCGCGAGGGCAGGCCCCAGGTGATGCCGAGGAAGAACGTGAAGGCCGCGACGACGAGGGGCAAGAGGTAGATCAGCTGCCGCTTCACCGATCCGCTCACTTGCCGGCGGGCACGTAGGCCGGCACGAGGTAACTGTCGGAATACCACGCGGGCCCAACGTTCACGTCAAGCACACCGTTCTGATTGGCGTCGGGCATCTCACCGGCGACAAGCGGTGTGGCGCGCAGCGCGGTGTAAATGTTGTCCTCGCCCCAGCCACAGTAGTGCGACGTGCTGAATGTGACTGTCCCCGTCCCGCGCAACACGTTCTGTCCGGCATGCTTGTGGTTGCGCGAGTTCCCACGGGACCGCACCAAAGGCGGCGCATTGACCGAGGGCCCGACAACGTCGCTGCCATCACCGACGCCCGGGTTCATGTCGGCCATCACCACGAACTCGGGGCGAATGCGATCGCCGTTGAGGTAATAGTCAGGCAGTGCCGAGAATGGCGTCGCGTAGGAATACGACAAATGTGATTGCGACGTAAAGTTCCCCTGCGACTGCGCGTCGGCGACCGGTTCGGGCGTCGCATCACTGCTCGGGCAGACGAAGACCGCGGATGATGCGAGCTTCATGCGAACCAGCAACCATAGAGACGCCGTCACGTCGTTGCCTTGCACGGGAGAATTGTCCGAAAAAGGATTCGTCGTCGGTACCAGCGCGCCGGTATAGGCGACGTAGCCGGGCTTGCCAGGCAGTTGTCGCACCATGGGATACGCGTTGCCGTTGGCGGCACCGTAGATGTCAAGTGCAACCTTGATCTGCCGCAGGTTGTCGGCACAGCGCACCCGGTTGTTCCACTCGCGCACACTGAGCAGGTAAGGGACGAAAATGCTCGCCAGAATGCCGAGGATCGCGACGACGACGGCGAGTTCGAGCAGCGTAAACGCACGGCGAGAGGGAAGTCGCGTCGCATCCGGACGGGGGGAGACACAGACAAGAATGTCTGTGCCACCGGAGGGAGAAAGTCGTTCGCGCTGCTGACCGATCACTTGCCGGCTCCCAAAGTCACCAGTTCACCGCCACCACCCGCATCGGCTTCGGTTTTGCGTCGCAACTGCCCACAGGCGGCGTCGATGTCACGGCCACGGCTTTTGCGGACGTGGGCGTTGACACCGTTGTTGCGCAGAATGGTCTGGAAGTTCACCACGTCCTCGGACTTCGGTCGACCGAACGGCAGGCCCACCACCTCGTTGTAGCGGATGAGGTTCACGTTCGCCCGCAGGGTCTTGCAGACCGCAGCCAGTTGGCGCGCGTGTTCCGGGCGATCGTTCACACCGGCCAGCAGGATGTACTCAAGCGTGATCTCGCGGCCCGTCTGGTCGAAGTAATATCGGGCGGCGGAGAGGATCTCGTCGATCGTGAAATGCTCGGCCCAGGGGATGAGTTCCCGCCGCAGGGCTTCGTTGGGCGCGTGGAGGGAAATCGCCAGGTTGATCGGCAATTCTTCCTTGGCCAGGTCGCGCATGCGGCTCGGCACGCCCACCGTGCTGATCGTAATCCGCCGGGCACCAATGTTGAGGCCCTTCGGGTCGTGCAGGACGCGGATCGCTTTCATCACGGCGTTGTAGTTGGCCAGTGGTTCACCCATGCCCATGAAGACGATGTTGGTGATCCGCTCGCCGGCATCCTTCGTTGGCGAGGTCATCAACTGGTTGAAGCGTACGACCTGCTCGACGATCTGTGCCGCGGTCAGGTTGCCCTTCACCCCGTTGACGCCACTGGCGCAGAACTTACAACCGACGGGGCACCCCACCTGCGAGCTGACGCACGCCGTGCGGCGGTCGGCGTCGGGAATCATCACGGTCTCGGCGACACCGGAAGGCCAGGTCAGCAGCAGTTTGCGCGTGCCGTCTTCACTGATCTGGTCTTTAGTGATTTCGGCGGTCGCGAACGCGAAAGTTTCGCTAATCCGGTTGCGGTCGGTGGCCGTAAAATTGGTCATCGCCTGCGCATCATTGATGTGCTTGCGATAGACCCAGTCGCGCAACTGATCGGCGCGAAACCGCGGCCAACCGACGGCCACGACGGTGGCGTCTGCATCGGACGATTCGAGCCCGAAAAATGGGATTCGCTGAGAATCGGTGGGCGTGTCGGGCATATCATTCATACGTCAGAAAAACCCGTATGACCGGCTTGAAAATTCGATGCAGTTGAGCCAGTTTGGTCGTTGACGAACCGAACGTTAACTGGTCTGTTAGGCGCATGCAATCTATCTCATGATCTGACCGCTTGAAGTCTTATTATGAGGGTATGCTATGACGACAATGTTCGGAACAAGCTCTATTCAGCGAGACGATCGAGCCGACGAGCAGCTGCTCGCTGACTATCGCCATGGCGACAAGAACAGCTTCGCGACGCTGATCGGTCGGTACCAGCGCGAACTGTTTCACTTTCTCGTCCGCTTCCTCGGTGACCGCGCTGCGGCTGAGGATGTCTTCCAGGAAACGTTTCTGCAAGTTCACCAGTCTGCTGAGCAGTTTGACCCTCAGCGCCGGTTCCGGCCGTGGTTGTTTACGATCGCGGCCAACAAGGCTCGCGACCTGTTGCGGTCCAACGCCCGCAGGCCAACCAGCCCGCTCCAGGCATCCATTGGTCGCGGTGACGAAGACAGCGGTGAGTTTATCGACCTGATGCAGGCCGCCGGTGAGTTGCCGTCCGACCCAATGGAGCGCGAAGAATTGCAGGCTCTGGTGCAGAAGACCGTCATGAACATGCCGGAGCATCTGCGCGAAATTCTGCTGCTGTCGTACTTCCACCAGTTTCCATACAAGCAGATCGGTGAGATTCTCGACATCCCACTTGGCACCGTGAAGAGCCGCCTGCACGCGGCGGTCGCGCATTTTGCCGACCGCTGGAAGGCCGCGACGACCGCAAAAGAAAAGCGACCCAGCGTTTCGGCCGGTTAACGAACATCAATGTGAACAGTCCCGTTTCGCGATGGATCGGTAAGCTGCTTCACACAACCTTACCCTTTTTTGTTCAAAACGCGCGAATTTCGATCCAGTTCGGAAAAAGCCCCACACATCCGACAAATAGCGCGAACCTCAGATAGGCCCCGACACGTACCAAATTTTGGACCGTCGCAGGGAGTGAAGTCTGCGACACATGTCATTTTCTTCCGGGTTCCGGTTTTACGTGTTGCCGATCCCGGCTCTGACGGCTACTTTCGTGTCGTTCGGGGAACCTCAGCACCTGTCCGGGGAAGCTTTATGAGTTTGAAATTATCCGAAGACGACCGTCGGGCGCTAGACCTTCTGCTTGATCAGGGCCTGTCACCGGACGCCAATGGGGGGGGTCGGGCCGGATTCGCACCCCCCGCATTTGATTCAGTCCGTCTGCGCCTCCGTCATGCCGGTGACCTCCTGAAACTGCTCAACGAGTTGCCGGTGCTTGACCCACCCGCCGACCTCGTTGCGCGGACGATGGCGCGGATCGAAAGCAATGTCGAGAACGATGGTTCGTTCGTCCCAAGCCGCTCGGCACTGTTCGGTCTTGATCAGCCGCAGGCCTAAAGCGGTTTGTGCGGTTGGCCAAAGGAACACGTTCCGCACGTTGCTATTTACTGCGTTACTTTTCGGCGACAACGCGGAGCTGCGCTCCAGCGGCTAAGCGCCGCGGATCGATCTTAACGCGTCGACCAGCGCCGACACCGCCTCGTCGGAATGTTCGCTCGATAAGGTCACGCGCAACCGGCTGGCCCCCTTGGGCACAGTAGGTGGGCGAACGGCGACGACCAGCATCCCCTGGTCCAGCAGACTTGCCGCAGCGTTCAGCGCAGCCTCTTCCGACCCCAATACAACCGGCACGATCGGTGAATCGACCGGTGACGACGACGTTGCGAGGTTCAGTCCTTCTCGCACGCGCCTAGCCAGCGCGCGAACGCGTGCTGATCGTTGCGGTTCACGCGCCATCACGTTCAGTGACGCTTCGATCCCTACAGCAATAGCAGCGGGTACTGCGGTCGAGTAGATGTAAGCCCGCCCGTGGTTCACGAGCGCATTGCACAAGGTGCCACTACCGCATACCGCGCCACCGGCCACCCCGGCGGCCTTTGAAAAAGTCGCGATCGTGACGTCGATGGCGTCGCTGACACCCAGTTCAGCCGCAAGCCCTGCCCCACCGGGCCCATAGACACCACTGCCATGCGCTTCATCGACCAGAAGAAGGAACTCGTGTTTCTCCTTTAGCTTGCTGATCGCCACGAGGTCGGCAGCGTCACCGTCCATGCTGAAGATGGACTCGGTAACCACGACCTGCAGTTGAGTCGTCGGTCGCTCGGTGAGCAGGCGTTCAAGCTTGTCGATGCCGTTGTGCGGAAAGACGCGATACATGGCGCCACTGCCCCGCACGGCGTCGATGAGTGACGCGTGACAAAGCTTGTCGAGCAGGAAACGCACACCAACCCCATGCGCCTCACCGATCGCCGCGAGCGACCCGATCGCCGCGATGTTTGATTGGTAACCACTTGGTAAGAGGACCGCTGCTTGCGTCCCCTTCCATCGTGCAATCGCCCGCTCGGCCGACGCGTGCGCCGACGTATGACCAGCGATCAATCCCGCAGCTCCACTTCCCGCGCCGAACTGCCGCGCGGTGGTTGCCATCGCGGTCGTTATGCGCGGGTGATGTGTCAGCCCGAGGTAGTTGTTCGAGGAAAAGTTGACGAGCGATCGCCCGTTGCGGACGACGTGAACGGCATCGACCGGGTCGGTGATCGTGCGCGATCGTTCAAGCCATCTGGCCCGTCGGTCGTTGGCGGTCTGTTGAAGGGCTTGGGACCAGTCGGGAGACATGGTGAGCATGAAAGCTGGGGACAAGCATCCGGTCAAAAATATAGCCCCGGGCTAGCCCAGGGCTTGGTCAGTCTTCATGGGATCAAACCACGCCGGCTAAACCCTCGCTAGATGGAGATGGGCTACTGATGCACGACGGGCTTAGGCCTTACCGTTCGTCTCGTCTTCATCCTCATCATCATCGTCGTCCACGTCGGCCATCTCGACGACGTCCGGGGCTTCGTCGTCGATGGCAACACCGGCCAGTTCACTGAGGCGTTGTTTCATCAACCGGCCTACTTTGAACTTCACGGTCCGCTTTTCAGGGACGGTAACGGGCTCAAGCGTCTTGGGGTTCTGAGCCTTGCGGGCCTTGCGCACCCGCGTCTCAAACACACCGAAGTCGCGGAACTCCAAGCGGTTGCCCTTGCCCAGCTCACTGACGACGGAGTCAAGGAACTGCTGCACGACGCGCTTCACCTGAACCCGCTTCAGGGTCGTGCGTGTCGCGATGCGGTCGATCAATTCTTTCTTCGTAACGGTGGCCATGAAATTGGCTCCCCGGAGAGATTGCCTGTGTCAGAACCCACGTTCACTATGACATTTACGGACGCGTTTGCAAGAGAAGGCTAATGTGACGACAGAACGAAGTGGTCCAAATGCGTTCCTAAACCAAACAAGCTCAACCACTAACAAACAGCGACAAAATATCGCAACGGAGAAAAGATGACCCGTTTTCGCTGTCTATCTATAGGAGACGCCAACCCGCGTGGAATACGACTGGCGGTCGTAGTCGTTGAACTGGTCAAAGAGATACTGGCGATCATCCGTTCGGGTATAGGAATAAATTACGATCGATAGGTCGTAACCCACGTAGGCCACAGGGTCGCGCGATGGACGGTCCAAGGCGTATTCGGGCAACGTCCCGTTCACCGGTCCATCAAACGCCAAAGCCGCCGCGGGGGCTGACCGCTGGGCAACGGGGGCAGGGGGAGCGTTCTTATGACGGGTCGCAGAGCAACCGAGGGTCAGTCCAATCAACACGATGGCGGCAAGGCAACGCATGTGAGATGCATTTCAAATGCGGTGCCAATAAAGCATGGCTTCCCATATCGGTGTTCTGGGTCATCAAACAACGACATGCTCATGAACCCATCTGCGGCCTGTGTGCCATGATGCCGAGAAACAACAGGGGATGTTGCAGTAACGCAACGTTTCCAAGCTACGTCGCGGGCTTATGGTGAACCTGACCATCCAGGAATGCCTTTCTCAGCGACCCTCCGCGTGCCCCTCTCTGCGCCTCTGCGTTCAATCCGAACGCTCAAGTTCACTTGCCAATACAGAATCGCGAGAAGACGCGCCCAAGCAGTTCGTCTGGCGATATGCTGCCAACGATCGCGCCCAGATCATCAATCGTGTGCCGAAGTTCCATCGCGACAATCTCTGACCCGACGCTGTTGGCGTTCGCCTCCATGGCGCGCGTCAGCGCTTGCGATGCATCGGCCAAGTGCTGCAGATGTCTGGCATTGAGCGACAATCCGCTTCGCTCGGCACTCCCGAAACAGAGGTCGTCCAACCTCGCTCGCAATTCGGTGAGACCCTGGCCCGTCACCGCGCTGACGTGAACCGTTGCCGGGGAGGCAACCGTGACACGTTGCGCCAGGTCGGCCTTGGTGAAGACACGCAGGTCTGGCTCACGGCCGATGTTCAACACCGCGAGGCGCTCGGGCACTCCCGAATCATCGACGTAGACGACGGTGTCGGCGGACTCGATCGCGCTGCGGGTGCGCTCCTGCATCTGGCGTTCGATCGAAGTGATCGCGATGGCATCGGTCGTCCGAGCCGTTTCGATGCCGGCCACGTCCCACACGCGGACGGTTCCACGCCGCAGAGCAATCTCGTGAGAGACGATGTCCCGCGTCGTCCCGGCGACGTCGGAAACGACCGCGCGTTCGATGCCCGCCAACGCGTTCAACAGTGTGCTCTTTCCCGCGTTCGGTCTACCCACGAGCACGACCGTTGGGTCGTGCGACAGCGGCTCGATGCGCGATGATTCGTTCTGTAGCGATCGCACTTGCCCCATCACGCTCGAAATCCGTTCATCGACCTCTGTCGCCGACAGGAAGGTCACATCCTCGTCAACGAAATCGATGCCGACTTCCAGTAACGCCAGTGTCTCAGCAATCGCATCGACCATCGGTCGAACGCGGTTGGCCAGTTCACCGGCCAACAACTGCCTGGCAGCCTGAAGTTGTGCTTCGGACCGCGCCCCGATCACCGCTGCGACCCCCTCGGCGGCGCTGAGGTCGAGCTTGCCGTTAAAGTATGCCCGGGCCGTAAACTCCCCCGGCTCGGCTGCGCGAGCACCGTGGGACAGCAGGTGCGACATCAGCAACCTGGCAAGCAGTGGATTTCCGGGGATGTGTAACTCGACGACATCTTCACCCGTCGACGACCGCGGCGCGTGGAACGCGTACAGCCATGCCGGAACGGTCAGATAGTCAAATCGAATCGAAGTACACACCGCCGCGGTGTGGGACGGTTCGTCACCCGTCAATTCTTCGGCAACAGACAGCGCCGCCGGTCCGCTCAATCGCACGATCATCCGCGACGCAGGTCCCGTGGCAGAGCTGATGGCGACGATGGTGTCGGTAGCGATCACGGCAAACCAGAATGACGACACCAGAATGACCAATCAATGACGAATGCCAAATAACGAAGCCCGAATGACCTTTTCATCATTCGGGCTTCGAGTTTCGTTTGTCGTTCTGGTTTCGTCATTCGCGCTTCGACATCACTTCTTTTTCTTATCCGCCTCGCGCTTCAGTTCTTCGGCCTTTTGCTGCAACTGGGCGAACCAGCCCATGACGCCGCCCCCTTGCGGCTTCTTCGGTTCAACCCGGCGGACACCACCCTTGGGCGGTGGGCTGCTCAGGGATGGCGCGTCGACGATGACCACACCGTTCTTTTCGGCCTCTTCCTTTTCCCGAATGTGCTTGCGGATGATCTTGCTCTCGATGATGCCGATCGTCGTGCTCGTCAGGATGTACAGGTTCAAACCAGCCGGGCCGTTGTAAAGGAAAACCGGGAACAGCAGGGTCATCCACTGCATCATCTTCTGCTGCTGCAACTGTTCGGGTGTTGTGGCCGGCGGTTTGGGGGTGTATTTCGTCTGCAGCCAGAACACGACCGCCAGCAGGAACGGCAGGACGTTGAACGCATCGATCTTGAAGAATCCGAAGATATTCACCGCGTGCTGCGGGAAATAGAACAACCGATCCGGGTGGGCCAAATCTTCAATCCACGTCAGCTTGATCCCACCAAACTGCAGAAACGGGGACTGGCGAAGTTCAAACGTGCTCTGCAGCGAGCTGTAGAGTGCTATCCAGATCGGCATCTGCAGGAACATGGGCAGGCAACCGAGGATCGGTGTGGCGCCTTGCTCCTTGTAGAAGCCCATCATCGCTTTGTTCAGGCCTTCCTTGTCGTCGCCGTACTTTTTCTTCAGGCGTTCGAGCTCGGGGCCCATTTTTCCCATCGCCATCATGGAGACCTGGGATTTTTTCGTGATCGGGTGCAGCAGCAACCGCACGACACCCACCAGCGCGATGATCGCCAGGCCCCAGTCGAACAGGACCTTGTGGAACATGCGCAGCATCCACACCAGGCCACTGATCAGCCACTCGAACGTGCAGTAACCGCACGGGCCGCTCGTCATGACTAACGTCTGTTGGAACGCCAGTGGCGCCGCTTGCAGGTATTCGTTACCGAGCAGGTCGCGCTTCTTGGGGAAGAAGAAGGCCCGCATGGGGAGGCTGACCGACCCACCGGCCGGCAGAGTCATCGCATTTGTTTCGATGGTGATGTTGACGTCGTGGTGATAGTCCTTCGCTTCGGGCTTGAACGCCGCTGCGACCACCTTGGCGACGTACGGACCACTGACCGCGCCGGTCGAGGGTTCCGGGCGAAGCAGACCGTTAAAGTAACCGTTGCCCGAGCCGACCCACGCAATCGGATAGCCCTTGCTGTCGCTCTTGGTAAGGTCGCGCCACGGTGTGCCGGCGTTGTACTCAGTCACCAACTGGTGTCCGATCGTCACGTACGGCCCATTTAGATAACCAGCGATGATCTGCTGGTCGGCCTGACGATCATTCTCGTTGGCGGGTGGGGTTGTGCCGTTGAACGCAGTGGCTAGTTGCAAAGGACGCTTGGCGAGATTCTCGAACGACAGGTCGACCTTTACCTCATAGCCACCGGCGTTGGCGGACTCGGCCTTCTTGTCAGTCAGCGTGTAGGTCCGCGTTAACCGGACGAGTGGGCCATCCGCACCGGTGATGTCGAGCGTGAACGTCGCAGCGCCTTGGGACTGGCTCGCGACCGCCCAGGTCATCGACTCCAGATCAACCTTGATCCCGTCGACCGTAATCCAGCGGGTCGCCAGGGGTCGCGAGGCATTCTCAAGGCCAGGGTACGGTTGCTGAAAGACGTACGGCTCGGGCTTGTTGACCGCCCGCTTGTACTCGTTAAGTGTGACCGAATCGATGCCCGCGCCAACCGGTGACAGGTCGATCGCCAGGGCATACTTTTCGTTGTTCTTATCGACCGACCCGATAATCACATCGCTCGGCTGGGATGTCGCAGCGATCGCAGACACCCCAGAAACGCTCGGTCCCGTCGTCAACACCGATGGCGGAGCCGCGACCACCGGTTGCGGCAACACCACGACGCCCGGTGCGGTCGTGCTGGCCGTTACGGTCGTCGTTGGCGCAATAGGCACAACAGGCGCAACCGGCACCGTCGTCGCCGGGGTTACTTGCTCGGTCGCGGTCTTCGGGTTGCGCAGCCCCCACTCCGGGTGCTTCTGATCCAGATACGTTCCCAACCGGTCCCAGACAAGCATGACGGCCATGGCCAGCGCCAGACCGATGATGAGTCGCTTCGTGTCCATTGAATATCGATCAGTTGCCAGTTGCGGTTGCCAGTTGCCAGTGAAAGACACGTTTTTCTTCACTGGCAACTGGAAACTGGCAACTGGCAACTTATTCGCTTCCTACCTTCCGTCCAACAATCGTGAGCCTAGAAAATCGTCCAATTCTTCAACCTGCTCGACCTTCTTCACCGTCGCGTTCACGTCGTACTGCAAGCGCACGAACTCGACGTGGGTTTCGCTGACGACGACAAAACTGCTCCGCGGGTCGCGGTCGCGCGGTTGCCCGACACTGCCGACGTTGATGATCGCTTTCTCGTCCGTCAGAGCAAACTTGTAGTCCAGTTCGTCGGGGCTGTAGAAGTCCGGCCCTTCCAGAAACACACCCGGCACGTGCGTGTGACCGACAAAGCATAGCTTCTCGAACCGCTCGAAAATGCTGACGAACTTGCCCGGGTTGGTGTAAATGTCATCCGGGAAGATGTATTCGTTGATCGGCCTTCGCGGGCTGGCGTGGACGGCCATGAACTCGGGCGTCTTCAATCGCACTGGCAGGTTACCCAGGAAATTCCAGCGTTTGGCCCGACGTTC
>JBBRHE010000052.1:0-19331 GCA_038223165.1 Tepidisphaerales bacterium | reverse complement strand
ACCGATCAGGTCGTCGTCACCACCCTCGCCGAGCAGCGTGTCGTTGCCCTGGCCACCGAGGACAGTGTCGTGTCCTTCACCGGCGCTGATGGAGTCGTCACCACCGGGGCTGGTGTTCGTCATGAACTGCGACGTGAAGCTCGTCGCGGTCGACTTGGTCTTGTCGACCTTGCCGAAGTCACCAAAGACCAGGTCGTTGCCTCCGAGCGCATTGATCACGTCGCCACCGGCGCCACCGATGATCGTGTCGCTCTGGTCGCCACCGGTGATGTCGTCGGCGGCGCCTTCGTCGTCGTTGACCGACGTGATCGTCTTGAGCGCCCCGGTTGTCGTGTTGTAGGTAAGCGTTGCAAAGTCGCCCACGAGGATGTCGTTACCACCACCACCGACGATCGAGTCGCTACCGTCGCCACCGATGATGGTGTCGTCGCCGGGAGTGCCGACGAGCGCCCCGGCCGCGAAGAGCGTTCTGAGGTTAACGTCGTCGCCCGAGGCGTCACCGTAGAGCCAGTCGTCGCCGTTACCGGCGACGATCGAGTCGTTGCCCGCGCCACCGAAGACGGTGGTGGGGGTCACACCGTCTTCGGTGGTGTCGACCGTGTCGTCACCGTCCAGCGCGTTAACGACGATGCCGGTGATGTCCAAGGCTTTGTACGTGTAGAAGTCACGGTTGATTTGCACGCGGATGACCGCGTTGCCCGGCTCGTCCTCGGTGCGGGTAATTTTAATGTAGTCGCCGAACTCGGTGCCGGTGACGGTTAGTATTCCGGCCGCATCGACCTCGGGAATAAGGATCAGGTCGATCAGGTACTGCGGAAGCGTGCCCTCGTCGCCGACCTCGCCATCGTCGTTGGTGTAGGTGAATGGCAGAGCCGCCACGTCCTCGTTTTCGAGGATCACTTCGGCGATTTCGTCACCCGGGCCGCTGCCGTTGTATCGTGCGACGGTGATGGGGAACACACCCTCGCCTTGGAACGAGCCACCCGCGACGACGATCCTACCGTCGGACGCGATGGCCATCGCTTGGCCGATGTCGTCACTGTTGAAGGGATTGTCGAGCACGTTGGTCGATACATATGGCTTATCGACGTTGAATGTGTCATCACCCAGCAGTTCGTCGAAGTCGATGTCGAAGCGCATCGTGAAGTAGTCTTCGTCGATGCTGTCATCCTCATCGGTGCCGAAGACCACCGCACGGCCTTGGGGGTCGATCGCGACGGATCTGAGCAAAAGGGTACCGAACATGATGTTGGTCGGATTCGCGATTTCCAACAGGTTGAACGGGCTCAGCTCGTAGTACGTGCCATCGCTCTCGATGGTGGTGACGTCAAGCGTGGCAATCATGCCCGAATTACCGCCGTTGACGGTTTCGCCGACGATAACGAGCCGGTTGTCGCGAATGGCGATGTCGGTTGGGGCGGTGCCCTGCATCTGGAATTCGGGGTCGGACGACGTGGCGAGGACGTAGCCGGTGCCACCGAAACCGTAAATCACTGTGGTCGTGAACGGGTTGGCCTCGACGAATGCACTGAATGACACGGGGGCGTACTCGGCGGCGGCGACCCAGATCGCGCCGTTGGCGTCCAGTACCGCGCCGGCGGCGGTCGTGTCGGAATTGCCCTCTTCTGAGCCGTCGCGCGTCGGGGAGAAGTCGGGGTCGATCGAACTGTCGCCCAGGAACCGGACAACCGCGATCTCCGTACCGTCGTTCGACGTGGTCGAGTTGCCAACGACCGTGTAGATGTCGGTGCCATCGCCGTCCGAGACGAGCACCTCGACGGCTTCGTCGGAATACTCGAACTCGTCGTCGTAATATTCACCGAAATCGAAAGTGACCATGCCGGTTCGCAAGGACGACTCGCCTTGGAAGAAGCCGAACGAATCATCGATGGTGCCGTCGGACGTGAACTTGGCGATGGCGAAGTCGGCGGTCGGGTTAACGCCTTCGGTGTCGGCGTTGGGGTCGCTACTGGTGCCCGCGACGACGATCCTGCCGTCAGGCGTGAGCACTGCACTGGCGGCGACGTCGTTACGCACGCCGTAGCCGAGGCCCATGAATCTGAAGTCCGCCCGGGCATACCCAAGGCGAGAGAAGCCGTCTTCGCCCTCGGGGTCGGGGTCACCGAACGACGTGTCGAGCGACCCGTCGTCAAGCAACCGCATGACGAAGAAGTCCTGGTCGAAGTCGTCGTTATACGTGGTGCCGACCAGGACGATGCGGTCCTCCGTGAACCCGTCACCGATGTCGACCGGTTGGATGAGCACCTGCGATACGGTCGAGAAGTAACCGAGGTCACCGATGCTCTTAATACCGTCGGGCGACTCGTTGCCGTCGAGGTCGTCGCCGAACGAAAAATCGAGGTCGGCGGGGTTCTGACTTTCCTCGAACGCGGCAAACCGTGCTAGAAAAGCGGCGCTGATCACCGGTGCCGCGGCGGCAGTGGCGACGTCGGCGACGGGGGAAGTGTCGACTTGGGCCGAGTCGGTGCCCGGTCCGTCGTTAACCTGGTCGGCAGTGCCTTCCTTGGCGAAGAGGAAGTCGCCACCGTCTTCACCCCAGATGGTATCGATGCCGATGCCACCGGTCAGTGTGTCGTTGCCACCGCGACCGGCGATCTGGTCGTTGCCGGCGCCACCGTCGATCACGTTGCCGGCCGAGCTGCCGATCAGTGTGTCATTGCCCAGACCACCGACGATCGCCTCCGTCTGAACGTTGTCCCCTTCACCGGTCGAACCGTCGTTGGCGACGTTGTCGAGCGAGACGCGGACCGCTGCCGCCGAGTAGGCGTAGTCGGCGGTGTCGAAGCCGGCATTGCCCACGATGAGGTCCGCGCCGAGGCTGCCGACCAGCTTATCGTTACCGTCGCCACCGTTGAGCGTGTCAGCGCCGTGCCCACCGTAGATCGTGTCATTGCCTGTGCTGCCGTTGACGACCGTCTTCATGGGCAGCGCGAACTGCCCGTCGACGGTGGTCATGCGCAGGTAATCGTTGCCCGCGCCGAGGTTGACGGTCACCTTTGTGACGGGCCCGGTCGACGCTTCCACTACACCGGTGCGCAGGTTCGTCAGGTAGACGAAGTTTGACGCCGACGTCAGCTGAAACTGGTCGGGCGTGGTGGTGCTCGACGTGCCTGTGATGGTGATCTCACCGGCTGAATTGGGAACGAAAGCAAAGAGAAGACGCTGTTCAAGAGTCTCAAGTAACACGGATTTTCTCCCTAGAAACCCACCGATGCCCGCGGAACAAACTGAGGAGGTGGTGTAAGACGTTAGGGTATCCCCTTCGTTCGGCGAATCAACAACAAACCGCCAATATTTAAGGGATGGGGCTTAGTCAATACGAGCGAGCTCGACCACGTCTCTGCATCGTAGTGGCTGGCCGTACCGTACAGCTCGATCGCTATTTCTTTCTGGAAACCTTGGCGACTTTGATCGGTTTTGATGCCTTAACAGAGTTAATTTTCTGCGATTTCCCGTACTTTTTGGAAAGAGTCGACGACGCGGCAGTCACGCTCCCGCTGGTGACGGCCGTCAGTGTGGGTGGGGCACCGGGCTCACCATCCGTGCCGGATGGGGGCGGTCCACCGGGCTCGCCACCTCCATTGTCAGTACCCGGAATAGTTACCCCAATCCCTACAATCCCAATCGCAGTGCCTTCACCGATGCCCGGGATGGGGGGTGTTACGTCGACGGTTGCGGTGCTGACGAAGTTGGCGCCGTCGTAAATGTCGATCTTCTGTCCACCACGAAACACGTCGACGGTCGCGGTGGTTGTCTCACCGGACGCGAGGATGACACCGAGCCCGTAAAGGCCCTGCGGCTCGTTACCGGCCCAGTAGCCGATCTCGATACCCCCGTTGGGTCCGCCGCGATGGTCGAACGCTATTCGGCCACCACTGGCGGTCTGATTCAGTCCTGCGACGGGGTACAGAACCTCACCGGCACCGTTGAGGCCACCCGGCGCGCCGATGCTGAAGTTGAGGTCAGCGTCGGTGCTCCAACGCAACACGAAGTTCAACTGACCCGGCAGGGCGGGAATAAGCTCTGCATCTGTCGGGGGGACGCCACCACGCACGACATCAATCCCGGCGACGCGGTCAAAAAATACGGTGCTGCCGCGCGACAGCAGGACATCGACCAACTCCTGTTCCGATTCGGAGCGGGCCATCGAAACCGTCGGGTCGATGACCGCATCGTCCATCGCGACCGAAGCGGCGTTGTCGGCGGTGGTGTTGACGACGGTCTTGCCTTGTCCCTTGTTACCAAACGCCAACTGCTTCTTCCCATCGCGGAAACTGGCCCGACCCGTCAAGCTGACCGCCTGCGGGTTGAAGGGACGCTGGTCGTAAAGACTGACTCGGGTGCCACGGATCGCCAGTGTGCTGCTGGGGCTTGTGATCGACGATTCATGCTCGACACCGGCAGCTTCGATGTCATAACGCGTCCGGCCATACTTCATGCCGACGTTCGTATAAACCTTGCCGTTCTGCTTGATCGCCTGCAGCAGTTTCACCGTCCCCAAGCGGTCCAGCGTGATCGTCTGGTCGGGTGGAATGGTCAACTGCACGGCGCTCTTCGGACCGGTGCGAAACTCCGCATCTTCAAGCACGACCTCGCCAGCCACAGCTTTGCGCCAGGGTTGGTCTTCTGCGTTGCGCACTTGCACAAGACCCTGAACTGCGTTGATCGTCACGCGCAGTTTTTCCGCAGACGCATTGGTGGTCGACGCAGGCACCGGCGTGGTCGCAGTGTCCTGGGCCAAAAGAGCTTGCGTAGCGAAAAGAGCGAGAGTTCCGACTAGAACGGCGTGCGATGACTTGCGCATAACAGGCTCCTGCGTACGGTGTACGACTTACTGCTGTGCTGAAGACTGCTCACCGGCGTCGGGCAGTTCGGCGGCGGGTTTATCGGCGGGGTTGCCGCGCTGGTAGTCTTCCATCCTACCAATTATCCCCACAAACTCAGCCCCCGAAAAAGTCTGATTCGGACTGCTGGGTGGATACAGCCCCACATACTGCAACTCGCGCACCGCGTAACGGGGTGTCGGGCCCAGCAGGGTCAGCGCGACCCCACCACGCAACTTGATCGTCCGCACGATCGCGACCGCGAGCGTTCCACGGGTGATCGCTTCGTCCGCAGGTCGATCGAAGTTAGCTGGCAGCATCTTCAACCGTTTCAACTGTGCGACCCGTCCTGCATAGTCGGCTGAGTCATCTTTGCCGTCGACGTACAAAAGCAGTCCGTGAAACGCATCGTCATGGCTGGTCATGGGATACGCGTTAAGCCGATGCCAAAAATCCAGTTGCGATTCGATATCGCTCTTGCCGAACTCGCCAACCAATGGCGGTTCCGTAGTTCTGGGTCCGTAGCAGCCGCTGACGCCCAGCAGCAATGCTGCGCTGACCAATACGCGGGAGGATGTTTTAAGCCCAATTCGCATAGCGCGCTCAAAACGCAAACGTCAAACTCGTCGAGAAGAACTGCCGCAGTTTATCCGACGGGAACGCGTCGCTCGATGGTACGAACACGCCATACCGTAGCGCCAGCGTCACGTCACTGACGACCTGCCAGTTCATGAAAAAGTCTGGCTCCCAGCCGAGGTACGTTTCGTCCAATGACGGTTCGTCGATCGGCGCCCCATGTGACGCTTTGCCAAACACGTACACGTCAGCGCCGACCTGCATTCGCCGAAAGGTTGGGACATCCGGGAAAGGGAAGGTCGAGACGCCACCACGGATCATAACGAGGTTAGACACCGCCGGCGCGAACGCCAGACCTGTGTTGATGATGCCAAAGCCGTTGAACGCCCTGTCACGCGTGCCGGAGGTGTTACCACCAAACGTCGTCGATGAATTCAACGCTCGATCGTCATCCCCGGTCGCGTAAACGAATTCACCACTGAGGCGTGTCCGACGTGGGTCGGCGAACAGGTAGTCGAGTCGAGCGTCGAACGCGAACGCGCGGATGTTATCGCGCGTCTGTGGCACGCCGGCAATGAACGGTGGGTTGACCTCGAAACTGTTCGACAGCGTGCTGCCACCTTCAAATACGGCTTCGACGCCGTAGAGAAACCGGTCGGTCAACGCGCCACCCGTGCCGATGCCCAGGTAATAGCTGTTGTAATTGAATTCCGTCGTCGTCGGTGGAGAAACGAGCGGATCGTCGTCGTTGTAGTCTCGCTGGGCCAGGGCATAGGCGTAGGGTCGATGCTGACCAACCTTGACCGACGCCATCGCGCCGTAAAACCCGCGGCGGGTGTTGTCATCAAAATCCGGGCGTGAACTGTCGAAGTCGACTGTATGTTTGGGGGTGATCCCTGCGATCAGGTCGATCGCAGCGGGGCCGTCGGAGTAGTTGAGGGTAAGACCGTCTAACTCCTGCCCGAGCGTGAGCCCATTGCCCCAGTAAACCAGGTCGCGACCGACTTGGACGATCAGGTTCTGATCGATTTCCTTGTCGTGATAGACGCGCATTGCCCGCTGCAGGTCAAAGCGGTAGTAGGCGCGGTCGAAGTCGGGGTGGTCCCATTCGTCCCCTTCACCATCGAAGCTGTCACCGCTATGGAAGTCCAGATAGTTGGCACGGAAGCGGAGAAACAGCTCGTGAGCCCCGTCGACGTTCAACCGCGCGTAGAGTGTCGTGTCGTACTGGCGCAGGATGTGTTCTTCTTCGAGGTTATCGTCGACGGACAAGTAGTCGAAAATGAAGTACCCACCATAGTCCAGCAGCGCACGCTGACCAACGGGGACGTCGCGCGGAACCTGCACTTCGTTGTCGCGGCGGATGAGGTCGAGCTGGCGGTTGAAGCGTTCGAGGCTCGATTGTGACTGCGCGAGCGCCATCGGGGGGCCACTGCTCAGTACGACAAGCGCGGCCGCCACGCCAACGACACAGGGTGTCTTACGGCCGGTGGACATAGTCTGATTCAACTCAACCGAACCACAATCAACAGATTTGCACGATACGGCGTGTGCTGCGCGGGAGTTTAATGCAGCCCACCCTCACAACACAATATTTTGCATGGCGTGCAACACCGTGCTACGTTGAAACGGTTGGTTCACCTTCAGCCAGGCAGGCATCTGTGGCGATATTCGCTCATCACGCGCACGTCTTTCCGGATTCGGTCAACCCCGATGGCACCATCGAGCGCCTCCTGCGGTTGCTTGACGCCTGCGACATTGATGGGGCCGTCTGTTTTGCACCCTTCCCGTACCAGGTCGTGGGTAAAGACCTCGACCCAAATCAATGGCTGGCCAAGCGATTAGCGACCCAACCGCGCCTCGCCGGCTTCGGCACGATCGACATGCATCGTGGAGACATCGCCGAGCAAGTCCGCATCGCCGCCGAGCTGGGGTTGAAGGGCCTGAAGCTTCACCCACAGGTGCAGGAATTTGACCTGTTGTCGAAAGAAGCCTTCGAGGCCTATGGCGCTGCGCAGGAGCGGAACCTCTTTATCACATTTCATTCCGGTGTACATCACTATCGGATCAAATCGTATCGCGTGCTCGACTTTGACGAGGTCGCTGAGCACTTTCCCAACCTGCGCTTCAGCCTCGAACATATCGGTGGCTATAGCTTCTTCCACGAAGCGCTGGCGGTCATCACTAACCGCATTCCGTTCCCACCGGTGCCCGGCAAACGGTGCAATGTGTTCGGTGGACTAAGCAGCATCTTCACCCATCACTACAACCGCTACTGGTACATGAACCGCGAACGACTGGAAGAAGTCGTGGCACAGGTTGGGCCCGAGCTACTGATCTTCGGGCTCGACTTCCCGTACAATCTGGAAGAGAACACAAAGATCGGCATCGCACGGCTGCGCGAGTTGGGTCTACCAGCCGCAGACCTCGATTTGATTCTCGGTGGAAACATCCGCCGCGAAATCGGTCTGCAATGAGCCGTGCGTTCCGTGGCACTCAAGGCTTGGAGCTGTCCTGATGCAAGCGCCCCCGATGACTATCACACCGATCGCCAACGGACTTCGCGTATCGCTGCACGGTCCGATCCAGCTGAGCGCATCTCACATCGAGCACGAATTGCAGACACTGCTGACCGCCGCCCCGAAGTATGTGGAACTGGACTTGGCCGAGGTAGATTTCGTCACGTCGGTTGGTCTGTCGGTGTTGATCAATTTCCGCAACAACCTGAACGCCGCCGGTGGGGCACTGCACACGGTCGCGATCCAGGAAAAAGTGCTCGGCACCGTCCGCCATGCGCACCTGCAGGATCTGTTCAACATCACACCGGACACGAAAATCATCAAAACGCCGTGAACGTTGCGATCGAGCCGCGGGTGCGTGTAGGTGCCAGCGATGATGTACGAAAAAGGCCCGTCACCTGCGAGATGACGGGCCTGAGCAAGGCAGTGATTCGATCACAGCGCTGACGCAGCACGCCGACGGCGAAGCGCCAAAGGAGCCAGCAGGCCCAGCAAACCGATCGTCGCCGGTTCGGGGACGGCGGCGATCGCGGCTCCGTGGACTTCCTCGTCCAGCCCGTTGTTGTAGACGATGAACAACGGGTCCGACGTCGTTGCCGTGCCACCGGGGTTGAGCAACTCGAACGAGAGCAAGTAAGCGCCCACCGGCACGGTGTTTTCGGCTTGAAGCCCATCGAAGAAGATGCTCGACTCGACGTGTGTGTGGAGTGATCCGGTGCCCGAGAACGTGCCGATCGGCACGCTCGAGGCGGTCCCCGGGGCGTAAACCAGCGCACCGGTCGAGAACGTAGCTTTGAGGGTCGGCGAGAACGCTACGTCGAGCGTCACGCCGGCCGGTGTGTCCCCGAAGCTGACGGCACCGTCCCCGTCCCAATAGCTCAGGAACCGCCCATCGACGGGCAGCCCTGACAGGTGCAGCGTGCTGCCGCCTTGGAACGACGAGGCGCCCCGCGTGTTGAAGCCGGGGTCACCGATGGTGTACGGATCGAACGCATTTTCGCCAAAGTCGTACCCGTTGACGATTAACGAGGAGACCGATTCGGCGCTCTCGTCGTTGTACCCACCGGTGACGATCTGCCCACCGAGCGAGACCGAGGGGACGAAGTCGAAGTGCCCTTCCTCCGCCGACGCGCCGGTGGCGGTCATCAGAGTCAATGCCGCCGAGGCGGCTGTAACAATGCAAGTCTTGATAGTAAACACAGTCAGATCCTTTCGGTCCCCTCCCGGGGACGCTGAAAAATAAACCTTCTCGCCCAGTCCGCACGCCCACGCTACGGTTGTGGCTGCGGGGAGGCGGGGTCAAAGTGATTCAAATAGACGCTCTTGAACGCCTCGCGCACCGTGAGCGAGGCCGCGTGACCGTCGATAAAGCCGTAGTTGGCCCGCGCCCGCCAGTCGATTTTTTTGCCACCGTGGGCGTGTGCCTGCAACTGCAGCGCGACGCGCGACGGGATCGCCAGCGACGGGTACAGCGCCGTCGGGGCGCTGGCGAAGAGGTTCGGGTGGGCATGGTCGGCGGCGGCGTAGTCACCGGTGTAGGCCATTTCGACGAACTGGATCGTCTCCGACGCCCGCCGCACGCGCTCGATTTTCAAGTACTGCCCGTTCGGGTCCGGCAACGCGAAGCCCGGCCCCCAGGGACACAGGTCGCGGTCGAGGAACGCGTTGATCCCGTAACTCGTCTGCCGCAACTGCGTGCCGGTCAGGGGCGTCTCCCAGTAGGGGCTGTCGTCCGAAGGGCAACGGTTGATCAGCTTGTTGCCGTAATACTTGTTGAGCGTGTTGAACCACGTCAGCTCAGCGTCCGCGTGCGCGCCACCGTGCGCCATGCCACCCTGAATCAGGTAACCGTGGTTGTCGACCGCGTAGTTCCACTGGGCGACCTGCATGTTGCGCATGTTGCTGAGGCACTTGGCCCGGTTCGCCTCCCGCTTGGCCTTATTCAATGCCGGCATCAACAGCCCAGCGAGTACGGCGATGATGCCGATGACCACGAGCAGCTCCACCAGTGTGAACGCACACCGGAGACGACTGGCCGCTTTTGCACTATGATTGCACATGCAATTCTGTTGCATGTCGATGACTATAGCGTCGTTTGCTCGGGATGCAAGTCAAATGCAATTTTGTTGCATCTGGGGAAAGGGTGGGTGATAAATCGATGTTTGTGGAGACCGCGCACGAGGGGTGCGGTGTCGGGGTGGATCGACGGCGTGAACTGAGAACCTACGACTCGTGAGCGTCCGACTGTTGGGCGGCGTCCGTGAGCGCGTTGAAGATGGTGTTCGCGTCAGGGTCGTCAGGTCCGCCAATTAAACCGTCGAGTTCGGCGCCGATCCGGAACTTCCCTTCCAAAGCAGTACAACGCCGAACGGTGTAGAGGACCATTGACGTCTGTTGAAGCTGCAGGTTAACGATGAACTGATCGCCTATCTGCATGGGGACGTCCGCAAGAATTCCGAGCCCGCGCGGTGAACAATCAAGCAGTGAAACAGTGACGCGTGCCTCGTCCGTTGACTGCGAGCAGGGCAGGATCTGAATCTCCCGCGTGCACGCCACGCGCTGTTCGCGGCGCCTCTCGTCCACGGTCACACCATTACTCCGGAAGTCCGAAATCGTCAGAGCACCCACCTTAGTCGTCATCTTCATGACTATCAGATCGACATCTGGGGTGCTCCGCTTTAACAAATCGAGCTTCTCCACAGCCGGCGCACCACCGAACGTTTCCGAAGCATGGCAAATGCATCGTTCCAGTCAAGCTGCCTGTTTAACAGAAACTAGCCACCCAAAAAAGTTAGTAAAATGTTTGGTATTTTTATTGCTTATGATTACCAGACCACGTATTGTGGATCCAGATGAGTTGGGTCAGCTTATCTGCGGGGAACAGGGAACGATCGCGTGTTTTGCGATCATTAAATTTAGAAGGAGGGGTTTATGCCCATCATGTCGAACCGGGCCATTGGCAGTCGGGAGCGCGTCAAGCCGATCGAGGACGCGGGGGTCGCCAAGGCGGTCTTAAAGCGGGCCCAGTGTCTTGAGGACCGCGATCGATTGATTGTCGAGCTGGCGTTGAAACAACGCCTGACCCATCGGCAGATCGGAGAGGTCTTCCAGATGCCGGTCGGTACCGTTACCCGGCGGTTGCAGCGGATGTCGGCGCGACTGTACGACCCACTGGTCATCGACCTCGTCGACGAGGCGTGCCCTCTGTCCAGTGAAACGAGGCAGATTGGCGTCGAATACTTCCTGCGCAAGCAGACGATCAACGCGATCGCGACCAAACACCAGATGTCACTCAACCGCGTCCGTGAAATGATCCACTTCGTGCGCGGCTGGCACCGTGGGTTGCGCACCCAGCGCGACTGGCACAACGCGGTCAGGGTCTGATTTCAAACCACGACTGACGAGTTGTCACAGTCCCTCGCGGCACCGTCGACGGCTCGTTGCTATGAAAACCATCTTGAACAGGGGACATCTCATGAGCGTTTCTAAAACCAATGTAAATGATGGAATAGCGATTCAAAACGCAGACCGAAACTCGCCATTGAATCAGCGAGCCCGGTGGGGAAAGGGGAATGGGAGGTACCCGGGACAAAGTGAGTCAGTGACGCGCAACAACGACGCGATGGGTCCACAACCTGGAGACGTCGCGCCGCATAGCGAGCACGCCAGGACCGTTGCACGTTGGTTCGACATTTCACTGGACGAGGTGCGACCACCAGCCGTGTGCAACGTGCCCGTTCCATTGCCCGCGCCCGGGCAGATCATGCTGATCGTTGGACCGAGTGGGGCGGGGAAATCGTCGCTGTTACGAGAACTGCGCAACCATGCGCCGCAGCACACGTTCCGAGATGTCGCACAGGTCACGTGGCGCACCGGGGTCGTCATCGACCAGTTCGGGGATGACATCGAATCGGCCCTGGCAATCCTTGGGCGATTCGGCCTCGGTGAAGCGCACACGTATCTGTGCCCACCCACCTGGCTGAGTGACGGTCAACTCTGGCGCTTGCGCCTGGCGCGCGTGGTGCATGACAGTCGGAACGAGACCGGCGCCATCCTCGTCGCAGACGAATTTGCCGCTGTTCTCGATCGATTGACCGCGTCCGTTGTTGCGCGAGCGCTTCGGCGGGCGATCAGCGCGCACCCGGTTCGCGCCGCGATTGTGGCGACCAGTCACGACGACCTCGAACGCGCCCTGGCGCCCGATATCATCGTCCGCTGCGACTTTGGTCGCGTGACGGTGGAGAATCGGTCCGGCCCCTCTCCCGGTACGCCGGGATAGGGCTGGGTGAGGATGATTTCGAGCGTCGATCACCTCACTTGTGCACCTCAATCGCGCCGCTTGCCTCCGAACTCTCGCGTCCCCCCATGTCGTTCGTTTATGCTTTGCAAAGGTCGATCATGAACACCCACACCACCGGCACCTCATCTGACCGATATCAGCTTCCATTGTGGGCCAGCGCCCTCGTCGCGCTGATAGCGCTCACCGCGCTCGGTGGCAGTGTGTATTGGTATCTGCGTGACGCAGGTCCGCGCGCCATCGCGATTGCGACACCGGTAGTTTCCGCACGTCAGTCGGTGTTGAACCAACTGTGGGACCAGATCGCCAAGGGTGACTTGTTCGCCATCCAGGCAACCCTCGCGACGGATGGAACGCTCGCGACGACGAAGAACCCTGCCATCAACAATGCCACACCGTTGCACACCGCAGCGTGGCATGGGCAGATCGCGATCGCGACCTTCCTGCTCGACAAGGGTGCCGACCCCAACATCGTCGAGAATGAGTACAACGGCACACCCCTCAGTTGGGCGATCGTCTCGGGACAAAAGCCGATGGTCGAACTGCTGTTGTCGCGCGGGGGTCGGGCCGCGCCCGACTTCGTGGGCATCGCCGAGGCCGGGGCCCGGGGGGAATTCAAGAAATACGCGTCGAGCCCGGTGTCGGCATACCCACCGATCGTCGAACTGCTGAAATCGAAGCAATAAGTAACACTCTCCGTTAAAGCGAAGCCGGGAGGGGGGCGCGAACTGTTCTGGCGTTCGTTCTCGAACGTCTCGGTTCCGTGCCGCATGTCTGCTTGTCCAATTACGTCACCTGCAAAGGTGATTCATATCCGTTGATCTTGGGAGGTGATGCATGACCATTCCAACCTTTTTACCGGGCACATTCACGTTGATGCCTGGAACGTCTCAGGACTATCGAGCACTTGAAAGTTTTCACTACCTTCACAAGAGACCGCGCACGTGGGCAGCGGTGTGGGTGGTGGCGTATGGCTCGATGGGTGTCGGGTATGCACAAGTGGTGCCTATTCCCGCACGTTCTCAGGCTCACTCTCACCCTGGCGCTCTCCCGATACCCCGGGGTACCGGGGGGAGAGGGGACCGGAGTGACGCTGTCGTAATTAGCAAATGTCGGCGCCGTCGCGCGAAGGCGACGGTCTTGCCGGTGGGTTCTCGGCTTGTCGCGGTGGGGGTGCTCTCCTGGCCGACGGCGGTCAATCGTGGGCGCGATCGGGTGTTCGGGCTGACGGGCAAAACATTTGGCGAGAAGATTCACTTTGCCAATGCGAACCTGCGCACAATCAGCCGGGTCATCGTCCATCCCCAGTTCCGATCACTGGGCCTCGCGACTGCGTTGGTTCGCTGTCTGTGCGATCATTGTCCGACTCGGTATGTCGAGGCATCTGCCCAGATGGGGCGCGCGGTGCCAATGTTCGAGCGGGCGGGGATGAAACGGTTGGACCCGGAAGATCGGGATCGGCCGTTGTATTACGTGCTGGACAAGGGGAAACAATCATGAATATGCAGAACGATCGAAGCCTGCTGGCTCCACTCGAACGTCGTCGGTTGATGACGCCTTGTCAGACGGACGACCAGCTTCATGCCTGGGTCAAACTGCACCTGGACATCGACATTCCGCGGCGGAATGTTTGTGCACATCATGATGCACCGTTCGAGTATCTGCGGTCGTCGTACTTCGAGCCCGGCAAAGACCTGGTGGTCTGGGCACCGCGCGGTGGAGGGAAGACACGCCTCGGGGCGGTCGCGACACTGCTCGATCTGCTGCATAAACCGGGTGTGTCGGTGCGCATCCTCGGTGGATCGGTCGAGCAGAGCCTCAAGATGTGGGAACACCTCGTGCCCGATATCGAGCGCTGGGCTGCCGATCGGGTGCTGGGGCGTATGCAGGCCCGTAAGGTCACGATGGAGAACGGCTCGCTCGCTGCGGTGCTCACTCAGTCCCAACGCGCGGTACGTGGGTTGCGCGTTCAGAAACTGCGCTGCGACGAAGTCGAGTTGTTCGACGAAAATGTCTGGCAGGCGGCGCAGCTCGTCACGCGTTCGATGAAGCTGAACCGACCCGGCAGAGCAGCCAATGCCGGCTCGCCAGCAGAGCCCAGCGAATTCGCAGACATCGTCGCCGGGACCGTCGAGGCATTGTCGACGTTGCACGCGCCGTACGGGTTGATGAGCCGCGTCGTCGAGACCGCCGAAGCGAACGGGACGAAAATCGTCCGCTGGTGCATCCTGGACGTGCTCGAGCGTTGCCCGGCGAACCGCGTCTGCGCGACGTGCCCTTTGTGGGATGATTGTCGTGGTGTCGCCAAGACACAGTGCAATGGGTTTGTGAAGATCGACGACGCGATCGCGATGAAGGCGCGCGTCGGTCGCGACGTGTGGGACGCCGAGATGCTCTGCAAACGGCCGAGCGTGCGCGGGTGCGTCTTCCCCATGTTCAGCATTGAAACGCACGTCAGGGAGGATCTGTCGAATGCCGATCCACGATCGGTGAACGACGACGTCGCGCCACGGCGTTGGTCGTCGGTCGCCCATCGTCATTCACCGATCACCAATGATCAGGTGTCGCTCGCCATCGACTTTGGCTTTGCCAACCCGTTTGTCTGTCTCTGGATCGTCACGACACCGACGGGTGTTACGCATGTGATTGAAGAGTACGTGCAATCCGGTCAAACGATCACCGAGCACTTGTTCCACTTGGCGCGTCGACCGTGGGGCGGGGGAACACGCGGAATGGTCGTTGCGTGCGACCCTGCGGGGAACGGGCGCAACGACCAGACCGGGCGGTCGTCGATCGATGCGCTGAAGGAAGCAGGTTATCGCGTGAAGGCCCGTCCGAGCCGGATCGTCGATGGGTTGGACAAACTGCGCGGTGAACTTCAACCCGCCAGTGGTCCACCACGGTTGCTCATCCATGCGCGGTGCAAACGACTGATCAAAGCGCTGCGGTCGTACCATTACCCAGCCGACGGTGGGGAATTGCCCGTCAAAGATGGGGAACACGATCACCTGATCGATGCGTTGCGCTATCACTACGTGAATAAAGGGTTTAATGGAGGCCGGGCGATCGTGAGATACTACTGATAAATGGTAAATCTATCGGAGTAGTAGAATTTCCCTTGACGATGGGTAAAATCTCCGCTAGAAAGGCCCTCGCTCATGATCGACGCAACTCAAATCATTCGCTCGCGATGTCGCTGCCCTCAGCAGGCCTGAGGGGTGCGTACACAGCAGTTGTTTTGGCGAATTAACTGACGAGGACATCATGTGGACCCGCAACACGGACGCAGGCGGATTCCGAAATGGCAAGCCTTGTCTCCAGGCACTGAAATGCTTGTTCTCCTATCGAATTAACGTACATTAGCCGCCCCCCTTTGGTGGGGGTTTGAAGGGTCATCATGCTTGGCTACTCTCGGAATCTGATCATCGGCGCGGTCGCTTTGACGTTTGGTCTCTCGTCTGCCGTGTTGAAGGCGGCGGACATCGAACTGCTGAACGTCAGCTACGACGCGACCCGCGAGCTGTACACTGCGTACAACAAAGCCTTTGCAAAACACTACAAGGAAACGACCGGCGACAACGTGACGATCAAGCAGTCGCCCGGTGGCAGTGGCAAGCAGGCTCGGGCCGTCATCGATGGCCTGGAAGCCGACGTCGTCACACTGGCACTGGCGTTTGATGTCGACTCCCTTCACCAGAAGGCTGAGTTGATCCCCGCCGACTGGCAGATTCGCCTGCCGGAGAACAGCAGCCCTTACACGAGCACGATCGTGTTCCTGGTCCGCAAGGGCAACCCCAAGGGCATCAAGGACTGGAACGATTTGGCGAACGACGGTGTGTCGATCATCACGCCCGACCCGAAGACCTCGGGTGGCGCCCGTTGGAACTACCTGGCTGCGTGGGGTTATTCACTGCGACAGGATGGTAACGACGAGGCCAAGGCGCAGGCGTTTGTCACGAAGATCTACAAGAACGTAGCGGTTCTGGACACGGGCGCCCGCGGGTCGACGACGACATTCGTCAGCCGTGGAATCGGTGACGTGCTGATCGCGTGGGAGAACGAGGCGCTGGCGACACTGGAAGGTCGCAACGCCGACAACTTCGAGATCATCACACCGAGCATCAGCATTCTCGCCGAGCCGCCGGTCACGGTCGTCGACAAGTACGCCGACAAGCACGGCACGAAGGCTGCCGCCGAGGAATACCTGAAATACCTCTACAGCGACGAAGCGCAGAAGATCATCGCGAAGAACCACTTCCGCCCGCGCAATACGTCGGCAACCGCGGCGGTGGGGGTGACGTTCCCTGACGTCAAGCTCTTCTCGATTACCGACCTGCACGCCGGTGGATGGACCGACGCCCAGAACAAACACTTTGGTGACGGCGGAATCTTTGACTCGATCAACAAGGAAATCGGCAAGAAGTGAGTCGAACTTGCCATGCTGGCCGCTACGGTGGCCTTCAGTATAGTGCGACATTCACGAGCCCGGACGGACGGTCCTGCCCAAGGACGTTCGCGTGGGTTTGTCATAAGTAGGAAGGGAACGAGCCATGCGCGTGTTAAGTCATCTATCGTTGTTATTGGTCGGTGTCGCGTTGACGACTGTCGGTTGCAAGAAGGAATCGGAACCGACTGCCACCAATGCGGGCAGTTCCGCCTCGACGCAGGGATCGGCCAAGTCGGGTGACACCGGTCGCGAGCTGATCGTCGCGAGCTACGACCCTACCCGCGAAATGTACGCCGAGTTCGCGCCCCTCTTTGCCACGTATTGGAAAAACAAGAGTGGCAACGACATCAAGGTAACGATGTCGCACGGCCCCAGTGGCAAGCAGGCGCGCGACATCGCCGCCGGCAAGGAAGCGGACGTCGCAGCGTTGTCGGTCGATTTTGACATCGACCAGATCGCCAAGGTCGGGCTGATCCCAGGTGACTGGCGCACCCGTCTGCCCAACGACGCCGTGCCGTACAGCAGCGCGGTTGTCTTCCTTGTGCGCAAGGGCAACCCCAAGAACATCAAGGACTGGGACGACCTTGCCCGTCCTGACGTGACCGGCTTAGCGCCCGACCCGCGCACGGGCGGTGGCGCCCGCTGGATCTACCTGTCCACCTGGGCCCACGCGTTGCGTAAAGCCAAGGCCACCGGCGCCGATGACACCGCCGCCGAGCAAGCTGCCCGCGAGTTCACAACAAAGGTCTACGACGACGCCATCACCGACCCGGCGATGCGCGGCAGCACGACGCGCTTCATCCAGCAACAGACCGGTGACGTCCTGTTCGGCTGGGAAAACGAGATCCTGCAGGTCGTCAACGACCCCAAGAGTGGTGGGGCGTTCGAGATCGTCGTCCCGTCCGACAGCATTGTGATTGAAGTGCCCATCAGCATCGTCGACAAGCTCGCCGAAAAGCGAGGTACGACCGACGCCGCCACCGAGTTCGTCACATACATGTTCAGCGACCCCGGTCAGGAACTCGCCGCCAAGTATTACAATCGGCCCTACAGCACCGCGGTGCTGGACAAGCACAAGGCCCAGTTCCCACCACTGAAGTTGTACCGCTTCAAGGAACACTTCAAGGACTGGCCGACCGTGATGAAGCAGCACTTCGAGCAGGGCGGAGAGTTGGACAAAATGAGCAAGAAATAGTGGACAGTTGGCAGTAGACAGTGGGCAGTTGGGGAAGAGGCGCAGGTGGTACAGAACTACAAAGAGTTATTGGCGTGGCAGTAGGCAATGGATTTGGTAGAGGCGGTGTATCGGCTTACTGTGCAGTTTCCCCAAGGAAGAGATATATGCGTTGACCAACCAGATTCGTCGCGCAGCCGTCTCGATTCCGTCCAATATTGCCGAGGGGCAAGGTCGTAACGGGACGACCGAGTTCCGTCATTTTCTAGCCATTGCTTACGGTTCATTGCAAGAATTGGAGACCCAACTTCTCATTTCCGAGCGACTTGGTTACACCTCGACGGAAGAACTAACTCCAGTGCTGCACCGTATTCACGAGGTCTGTCGCGTCACAAACGGCCTTCTTCGCTCTCTTTCTTCTTAACTGTCCACTGCCCACTGACAACTGTCCACTTTCCCTCTCCCATGGCAGCCAAACGCGTCATTCCCGGCTTCGGCCTTTCTCTTGGTTACACGTCGCTTTACCTGAGCATCGTGGTGATCTTGCCGTTGTCGGCGCTTTTCCTGAAATCCGCCACGTTGGGATGGCACAAGTTTTGGGAAGTCGTGTCATCACCCGAGGTAATGGAGGCCTATCGGCTGAGCTTTGGAGCCTCGCTCATCGCGGCGTTCTTCAATGTCTTTCTGGGGTTGCTGATTGCGTGGGTGCTGGCGCGCTATACGTTCTTTGGCAAGAAGTTCGTCGACGCCGTCATCGACCTGCCGTTCGCGTTGCCGACCGCGGTCGCGGGGATTGCGTTGACGGCGTTGTATGCGCAGAACGGGTGGCTCGGGTCGCTGTGGGCCAGGACGGGGCTCTGGTACCCGTGGCCGGTGTGGAGCGGGTTTGCCGAGTCGTGGTGGCCGCTGGGGTACGAGCAGGTGTCGCGGATCGCACTGGCACCGTTGGGTGTGGTCATCGCGCTGATGTTCGTCGGCTTGCCGTTCCTCGTGCGCACGATTCAACCGGTTCTCGAAGACATGTCCAAAGAGGTCGAAGAGGCCGCAGCGAGCCTGGGGGCCAATCGCTGGCAGACGTTTCGGCGTGTCATCCTGCCCGCAGTGCTACCGGCGATTATCACCGGGTTCGCGCTGGCTTTTGCACGGGCCCTTGGTGAGTACGGCAGTGTGATTTTCATCAGTGGCAACCTGCCGGGCACGCGCATCGCGCCCAAGCTGATCATCGACAAGCTCGAGCAATACGACTACGCCGGCGCCACCGCGATCGCGGTCGTGCTGCTCGTCGTGTCGTTCGGCATCCTGCTCGTCATCAACGTGGCCCAACGGTTGACGTCAGTGAAAGCGGGGGAGTGATTGCCATGATCAACGCATCGCAAGCAATTGAAGGCAAGAGACGCGAAGGCGCGAAGGCGCGAAGGGACCGCGAAGGGAATTCAAAGCAACAGGCACTGCTTCGCGCTTTCTTCGCGCCTTC
>JBBRHE010000051.1:0-19331 GCA_038223165.1 Tepidisphaerales bacterium | reverse complement strand
AATGGGTGTTATCGCAGTTCGGACTGCCGCATCCACCATGGTTCTCCAAATCCCCACTCGACGGTGCCATGCTCGAACAGCGCGTTCGCCGCAACGACCTGATGGCAGAGGCCGATCTGCCAGCGCGGAATATTCTGTTGCATCAATTATTCGACGTGGAAATCAATTCTCCTGATTTCTGGAACGACGAATCCGCGCAATCGCAAGTACGCGATCGACCCTTCGCCGGTTTAATGACGAACTTTGAGCGGAGGTTCGTCTCCAAGCGCTTACCGATCTACTTTCTACAGTTGCGGCGTGTCCGTGACGGCGATAGTCGGTCGCATGTTTAGATGGGCCACTCGAACGGTGTTATAAGTAGCGAAAACAGCTATTGTCGAGGCACATTTATGATGAAGCAAAGCATTCGCATCGGCACCCACGAGGTCGTCATCACACCGGCCGAGAGCGAGGACGGCTCGTTCGTCGCGTCGGTCGCTCGCGGCAAACAGACCGACCAGCCGTTCGATCCCAGTGACTGGACGGACGCGCGGGTGCGGTTGGACGCCGCGCGGACGATCTGCGAAGCGTTCGGTGTGACGCGCAACAACCAGAACCTGACCAAAGTCGCCAAGGCGATCGACGACGCAATGCAATAAGATCCCGCAAGCCCATATCCGTTATAGGAACTCAGCCCGATGAACTCTGTCGTCTCGGATCGTCCGTACGTGCCGGTGCCACCGTATCGTGGAACATGGTGGCCACGCGGCTTGAACTGGTACTTCCCGCGCTACCTGCGACGGCGATACGGCCTGCGCAAGGTGGAGATCGTGGGTGAGGAAAAGCTGCGCGCGTCGATCGCTGCGGGGCATGGCGTTCTCGTCGCGCCCAACCACTGCCGGGATGAGGACCCGCTGGTCGTCAGCATGTTAACGCGGGCGGTGGGACAGCCATTTTACGTTGTCGCCAGCGCGCACCTGTTCATGGCGAGCAAGTTGCAGTGCTTTCTGCTTCGTCGGGCCGGGGCGTTCTCGATCTATCGCGAGGGGATGGACAAGCAGGCGGTCCAGACATCAATCGAGGTCCTCGAGTCGGCTGAGCGGCCACTGGTGATCTTCCCGGAAGGGCACATCTCGCGAACGAACGATCGGTTGACACCGATGCTCGAAGGCACGGCCCTCATCGCGCGCCAGGCTGCCAAAAAGCGCGACAAAGACGGCAAGAAGGTCGTCGTTCACCCGGTCGCATTGCGATACGCGTTCCCGTTCGACGTGGAACTTGCAGCGGCGAAGATGCTCGATGAGATTGAGACACGACTGACTTGGCGCCCCGGTCGCGACATTCCGTTGCACGAACGGTTTCGAAAGGTTGGCGCGGGGCTGCTTGCGCTCAAAGAGATGGAGCACCTCGGCCGGACACAGGAGGGCACAATCGGTGAACGTCTCGCGAAACTGATTGACGCGATCCTTACGCCAATGGAGGCCGAGTGGGTCAACGGCAACAGTGATGGCCACCCCGTCGCACGCGTGAAGCGCCTGCGGGCCGCCATTCTGCCCGACATGATCAAAGGCGACCTGACCGAGGCCGAGAAAGCAAGGCGTTGGCGGTTACTCGAAGACGCGACGCTGGCACAGGTTCTGTATCACTATCCGCCGGATTACATCACTGAAAATAGCCCCAAGGGGCGCATCATCGAGACTGTCGAACGTTTCGAGGAAGACCTGACCGGCAGTGTTTCCGTGCACGGCCCCGTGGAAGCGACCGTCATCGTCGGTGACGCGATTGAAGTAAGCACAGGCCGCGAAGCGCGTGGCGAGGCAGACCCCCTGATGAGCGGCATCGAGGCGCAACTTCGCAGCATGCTGGCTATCGCGCCGGCAGAGATGGCGGCGTCATCATGACTCTGGCGCTGATAGACATCGCGCCGTGGCCGGTCGTTGGGGTAAGGGTCGGACTGGTCGTCGCGGGGATCGCAATCTGGTTTTGGTCGCAAGCGGTGCTGGGCAAACGCGTGCCAAAGGTTGGATATGAGGTCCCTCTGACGGACGGCGTGCACGTCCTGACGGCCCGCATTCATCATCGCTATTTCACCAACGAGGCCGCTGGCAATCGGCTGCTGATCGCGTCGTCGCTCGTCATCGATCTGCTCGGCGCGTACCTGCTTTGCACTGCGATCTTCGGTGAATCGATCCGTCCTTATCTCGGCCTCGTCATGGTTTTCGCGCTGCGCCAAATCTGCCAGATGCTTTGCCCGCTTCCGGCGCCATCGGGCATGGTGTGGCGCTACCCCGGCGTCCCCGCGGTCCTCGTCACCTACGGCACTGCCAATGATTTGTTCTTCTCAGGTCATACTGCGATTGCAGTCTACGGCGCTGCGACACTGGCGGGCCATTGGGGACCCTGGGGCCTGGCGCTCGGTCTGGCAATCGCGTTCTTCGAGGCGGTCACCGTCCTGGTGTTGCGGGCGCACTACACGATGGATGTCTTCACCGGCATTGTCTGCGCGCTGTGGGTGTTTACGCTCAGCGCTACACTGGCACCCTGGGTAGATGGAATGATCGGACGAATCCTGTAGCGCCGAGCCCATCGTTGCCATCTCTGCGAGGACAATCATGGTGCGGACCCCGTCCTTGCGGCATGCCTACTTTGAACATTTGACGACGCACTTGCGACGACATACAATCGCCTAGACGAATATGGTTTCGACCGCATCCACATCACGCGTTGACCTGCTATTCCGGGCGTTCTCGGATCGAACCCGCTTGCGCATTCTCAGCATGCTTCGTGGTGGTGAGCTTTGTGTCTGTGACCTGATCGACGTGCTGGCCGTCCCACAGGCAAAGGTTTCGCGTCACTTGGCCTACCTGCGCCGCGCCGGGCTGGTGAAGGCTCGCAAAGAGGGCCTGTGGCACTATTACACATTAACTCCGCCGAAAGGTCCGTTTCATACGAAGCTGATCGAATGTCTGTCGTGCTGTTTCAACGACGTCCCCGAATTGGCCAGAGATGCCGCCCGGCTCGGTAAGCAGCGGAAGTGCGGGCCAGAGTGCTGCTGACGTAAAGTGCGTGTGTTTTTTTTAGCGAGATACATTCGTGTGAGCGAATGCAGAAGGGAAGAACGTGGGCAAGTTAAAGGTGTTGTTCCTCTGCACGGGTAACTCCTGTCGCAGCCAGATGGCAGAAGGCTGGGCGCGGGCGTTAAGAGGCGACGTGATTGAACCGTATTCCGCGGGTACCAACCCGCACGGCATGAACCCCCGTGCGATAAAGTCGATGGCAGAGGTGGGCGTGGACATCAGCGGTCACACGTCCAAGCACGTAGACACGCTCAAGGATGTTCCACTCGATTACGTCGTAACGGTCTGCAGCCACGCCAACGAGACGTGCCCCATGTTCCCCGGCAAGGTAAAAGTCGTGCATGTCGGGTTCGACGACCCACCGAAGCTTGCCAAGGACGCCGCGACGGAAGATGAGGCAATGTCGCATTACCACCGGGTAAGGGACGAAATCAGGACGTTTATCGAGACGTTGAATGGATCGAGTTTTGACCAGCTGCGGGCGAACAAATGAGGATGCCCAACCGCTACGCCGCAGAAGCCATCGGCACCTTCGCCTTGGTGTTCGCGGGCACCGGCGCGATCGTTATCGACAGCGTGTCAGGCGGCGCTGTGACGCACGTCGGTGTCGCGATCACATTCGGGCTGGTCGTCATGGCGATGATCTACGCGGTCGGTGACGTGTCCGGCGCTCACCTGAACCCCGCGGTAACGCTCGGGTTCTGGATCGCGCGGCGGTTCTCCGGTCGTGAGGTAATGCCGTACATTGCCAGCCAACTGCTTGGTGCGTTCGCCGCCAGTGCTTTGCTGCGGCTGTTGTTTGAAAACCGGGCAGCGCTCGGCTCGACGATTCCTGCCGGCTCTGACGTTCAGTCACTGGTGCTGGAGGCCGTCCTGACCGCCGGGCTGATGTTCGTCATCCTGTGCGTCTCGACCGGTCCGAAAGAGGTTGGGTTGCTGGCCGGCATCGCAATCGGTGGCGTCGTCGGACTTGAGGCAATGTTCGCCGGTCCCATTAGCGGCGCGAGCATGAACCCAGCTCGATCAATCGCACCTGCTATCGTGTCCGGTCATCTGACGAGTCTTTGGGTATACCTGATCGGCCCGGTCGTCGGCGCGGTGGTCGCGGTGCCGTGTTGGAAGATTACAAGGGGTCATTGTCCTGCGGCCGTCGCCGCTTAACTCAGAAGAATGTCATCATGAGCAACGTTACCCTCGAAACGAAAACCTGCTGCGGTCCGACCTGCTGTTCAGACAAGGCGTCGGATGAGGTCACCACGGCCGTCCGTGAGAAGTACGGCGAGACGGCCAACAGCAGCCTGTCGAACGATCACACCGGCGTCCGTGCCGTCGCAGAGGCGTTCGGATACTCAGCCGATGAACTGGCCTCGATTCCCGCCGAGGCGAACATGGGCCTGTCCTGCGGCAACCCGACCGCCACCGCCAACCTCAAGCCCGGCGAAGTGGTTGTGGACCTTGGCAGCGGTGGTGGGCTTGACGTCTTCCTCGCTGCCGAAAAGGTCGGCCCAACCGGCAAGGCCATCGGCATCGACATGACGCCAGCCATGATCGACCGCGCCCGACGGAATGCCACGAAGTACAGCAACGTGGAGTTTTACCTGGCCACCATCGACCGCCTGCCCTTGGCCGACGCCAGTGTAGACGTAGTCATCAGCAACTGCGTGATCAACCTTGCCCCCGACAAGGACGCGGTCTTCCGCGAGATCGCCCGCGTGCTAAAGCCCGGCGGGCGCGTGGCCGTCAGTGACATCGCCTTGAAAAAGGAGCTACCGCCCGAACTTGCCAACAGCTTGGCCGCGTACGTCGGGTGCATCGCCGGTGCCATTCCGATCGACGCCTACACGGCCGGGTTAACGCGCGCCGGGTTTGCCCACGTCCACGTCACGGACGCCGGGGCCGATCTAAACGCCTACGCCAAGGTAGACGGGCAGGCTGTATGCTGCTCACCAGCGCAAGCCACTATTTCCACCAGTCTGACGGTCACCGCCTCATCATGCTGCACACCAGCCCCGAATGAGGACGTCCACACCGGCCTAGCCGACCTGATCAAACGCCACGACATCAACGAATTTGCCGCCAGCGTCAAAATCTACGCGTTGAAGCCAAATCTGGCTCACATTTCGCCCGACCCTTCTGATGCGAAATCGCGCGAGGCCTAGCACCAAAAATGCATTTCAGCGCATGAAAAAGGCCCGGTAAACCGGGCCTTTTTTGATTACCCCCAAGGGGAGTCGAACCCCTGTTCGCCGGCTGAGAACCGGCTGTCCTGGGCCACTAGACGATGGGGGCGTCTCTGTGCGTCGCAACGAACGGGTGCGGCCAGGGGCGGGGAATTATGCGGGTCGATAGGAAACGTGTCAAGGTGATGGAATGGTCGCTTGTAACGCATTAAGTGCGCGCCTTGTAAAGCCACCGCTGAGTCATGTTGTGGTTGCCTAGAAAGTTCGCAACTGATTACTGCTCGCGTAGGTTTCTCCCGATGGGAACGCGTTCCACCCTGCAATCTGAATTACATCCAGCGGCCATACCCTTAAGTTCGGCGTAAATTCGCGACTTTTTTGCTATTGACAAACTTTCACCGCTTCGGCCTGAGAATTGCTCTGTGCCGGTTATACGCTTCAGTCCGTCGTCAGGGCAGACGATATAAGGACTGGGAAGTCGGTTTGGAATGTGGGCACATTCGTCGGGGTTGTATATGGATCGACGAGACTTTGGGCAAACGGCGCTGGAAACGCGCGGCGGCCTTCAACGCTGGGCAGGGATTGCGGTGGCCATCGCAATGGTGGTTGGACCGTTCGTCTCGCCACTATCGGCCGGTGATCTGAACGATCGCCAAGCAAGCATCACCCCTTCCCAAACGCTGGACCTGGCGGGACTTCAAGACCAGTTCAAAGCATTGTCGTCGAGATTGTCGCCATCGGTTGTCGCGATCTCGGCGACCACCAAGGCCAGCGCAGCAAACGGACTGCTGCAGGCCGATCAACTCAATGCCGACCAGCTCGCGGTACAGGTGTTCGACAAGACGACCCGGCTCGTCGGCACGGGCTTCGTCATCGACGCCGGTGGGTATCTGCTGACAAACGATCACGTCATCGCCGAAGCGGAGCAACTCTGGGTGACGACGGACGATCGCAAGGTTTATCCGGCATTCGTCGTGGCGGCCGACGCACGCACGGACCTGGCGGTGTTGAAGATCCCCGCCGTCGGGCTGACGCCCGTGCGCTTCGCCAAAGAAGCGGCCCAGCGTGGGCAGTGGTCCATCGCGGTCGGCAATCCGTACGGATTGTCCAGCGATGGTGAAATGTGCATGAGCGTCGGCATCGTCAGTGGTGTCAATCGCTCGCTGCCCAAACTGGCCAGTAGTGAAGGGCGGCTCTACAGCAGCCTGATTCAGACGACGGCGGAAATCAATCCGGGCAACTCGGGGGGGCCGCTGTTTAACCTCAATGGTGAGGTCATCGGCATCAACACCGCCGTCGTATTGCCGCAACGGCAGACGAGCGGGATCGGCTTTGCGATTCCCACCGACCGCGACGTGCTCAAACTCGTGAACGACCTGAAAGACGGGCGGGAAGTCGTTCACGGGTTTTTGGGCGTCACGGTCAGTCAACCCACACCGGCCAACCGGTCGGTGGCGGGTTTGGTCGACGGTGGGGCGCGGATTGATTCAGTCGATCCGAAATCGCCCGCGGGTGAAGTCGCGATGCAAGCGGGAGATATCGTTGCAGCCATCAACGGGCAGGTCGTTCGCGATGGTGACCACCTCGTTCGACAGATCGCGCTAGCGGACGTGGGCAAGCCGATCTCGCTGACCGTCCATCGGGCCGGGGGACTGGTTGATAGCATCGAAGTTCAACTGCTTCCCCGGGCACAATCTTTAGTGGCCGACAGTCGACCCGCAAATCGGATGCGATGGGGTGGCCTGCTGGTGGGTGCAGTGCCGAGCCACTGGGCATCATCGGGTGAACGGGGCGTAATGGTCCTCTCGATCGACAAGTCCGCCGGCGCGATTCCAAGTGGGGTGACGATCGGCACGATCATCACAACGGTCGCGGGCAAGCCGGTCACGTCGTTGATCGAACTGCAGCGAATCCTGAATGAGACGCCGGCTGAGAAGTGCAGTGTGCAGGTTGCCGAACGTCGGGATGCGGTGACGAGCGCGTCGAGAGAATAGCTGTAAGCTCCTCCCTCAATGTGAAGTGTCATCCCGTAGGAGAGCGGTAGCGAGCCAAGGGATCTCGGTTATCCAAACACCTTCTATCAGTCGAGATCCTTCAGGTCGCTTCCGCTCCCTTCGGGATGACAAGATCAGGATGGGTAGCTTTTACTAGCGTCACTGTCTAATAAGACAAACCGACTACAACCTACGCAATGTAAGCCTTTTTCTTCCGCCCGCTCAGATAGCTTTCCATGATGCAGGACGCGAGTTCACCGCTGCTCGTGTAGAACGCGACGCCCTTGGTCAGCTTGGTCAACTGGTCGACGAATCCCACCCAGTCCATTCCCCAGTAGTCTTCAACGAGTGCGAACGTGCTCAGCCGGCATCCTTCGCGAACAGCCAAAAGCGCTTCCTTCAGCGTCGCGACCGTGCTGCGTTGGTCCGGTGGGTAGAGCAGGAAAATATGATCACCTTCGACGTGCGCGGTGGGTTGGCCGTCGGTGATGATGAAGATCTGTTTGTTCTCGCTCGTGCGCTGCTTGAGGATTCGCCGCGCCATCTGAAGGCCCAAGTGCAGGTTGGTGAAGTGCTGCGGGGCTTTGGCGATCTG
This sequence comes from Tepidisphaerales bacterium, assembly GCA_038223165.1. Classification (GTDB taxonomy): domain Bacteria; phylum Planctomycetota; class Phycisphaerae; order Tepidisphaerales; family Tepidisphaeraceae; genus DASYHQ01. The sequence goes on along the minus strand of JBBRHE010000051.1, from coordinate 11,506 downwards.
GTCGATCGGCACCTTCATGCGCACCTGGTAATCGTAAATAGTCACCGGCTTGGGCATCGATAGTGGCAACTGCGCATCGGTAATGCGATTGGCGCCACTGTAGAAGCCGACAAAGTCGATCGAGTCCTGCGGGAACCGCTGTTGGATGAGTGCCTGCATCGCCATCGCGACCTTCTTGGCCGCGGTGAAGCGGTTGTAGCGCATCATCGAGCCGGACATGTCGAGCAGGACGACCGTGCTGCACGAGGTCATGCCCTCGTTTAAGTGCAACTCGAAGTCGCGTTCGCCGAATTTGATCTTTGCACCCAAGCCAGAAGCTCCCACACCACCGACGGCGCCAGGGGCTTTGCCTGAGATGCCTTGGCGGGCGATCGCGTTGTGAAGCGTGGCGTGAAGGTCGAGCTCGCTGACGGGGTCACCGTACTGGTAGGGCTTTGTCCCTTCGATGCGTTCGCCCATCTGGCCGGGGGTGACCTTCTCGTGACCATCGCGCGTGCCGTTACGCAGGTTCGCAAAGACCTCGTTCAGCGCTTTCTTCTGCATCTTCCCGATCGCGCGCGGCGTGAGGTTCAACTTTCCCTTACCGTCCTTGTCCAACAAACCGTCTTCGATCAGTTGCTTCAGTAGTTCCGATTGCTCGGCGTTCTTCGGGTCCTTCATCATCTGCTCCAGCGCCTTCATGGCCTGGTCGCCGTACTGCATGATGAAATCCATGAGCTTGTCCAGCCCGAACAAACCATCGGGCGACGGAAACTCCTGACCGTCAAACTCACCGTAGAAATACTTCATGGTGGGATTGTAGCCTGTGTGGGTGGGGGTATCGTGAGAAAATTGGCGCGTCGCCACGATTGATAAGCGAGCGCCGGTCGTTCAAACACCGGTCATCCCGAAGGGAGCGGAAGCCACCTGAGGGATCGCGACAGGCGAACAGTGCTTGGATGATCGAGATCCTTCGAGTCGCTACCGCTTCGGTCGGGACGACAGGTGGCAGGATCCGAGGCGTCGCTGCGCGCTACCGGCGTGCGGAATCACCACGCATTTCGCCGTGGCATGACTGAATCGGTCAGTGTGACCGTCGTGGCCCCACTGACGTCACCGGCGAGGTCGGTGCGGGCGGTGTTGTTGACGGTGACATAGATCGTCGCACGTTTCAGCAAGTCCCAGCCGCCACCCGTCTTGACCGACGCAGCGCTGCGCATGGGTTCCATCTTCACCTTGAAGGATGTTACACCGTCGAGCATCAGGTACGAGACACCGTCACGGATGACGGTCAGGGTTTTGGCGTCGGCGTCATAGGTGTATTCGGTTTCGACGTCGGCGGCGTCGTACATTGCCAGTGAGGGGGAATCGACCGTCTTCCCCGTAGCGAACTCGGCCGCCAGCACGCTGTCACCGGGCGCGTGCAGTCTGGTTTCACGGATGGTCGAGACCATGCGGTAAAGCGCCACGCGCGAACGCTGCATGAGGTCGGATTCGCTTTGGTTGATCGTGTAAGACTTGAACGACGCATCGACCGCGACGGCGACGGCCGTCATAAGGGCTGCGACGATCGCCAGGCTGACAAGCAGTTCGACGATGCCGAGACCTCGGTGACGGCGACGGAAAGCCGGGGGGAGAGACAGACAAGAATGTCTGTCCCACCGGGGGGAGAGTGAGGCCCTTCCGCATTGATGACTCACTTGGCCACCTCTTCATACGTCTGGAGGTCTGCGACAATGTCGATCATGACATTGATCCCATCGGGCAGGGGGCGCGTCGGGTTATAGCGGATGTTGAGTCGGCCATAGCCACCTTCGGGCATGGGGGTGGTCGAGGTCGTGTCCGAGTCGCTTGGGCCGAACCAGCCTTGGGTTGTATTGCCGGCGCCGTCACCGGTCACGATGATCGAGCCATCGACCACGCTCGTGCCACGGATGTCGATGTTGCCCGCGACAACGACACCGACCAGCTTGCTGGGGGCCGCCGACGGGTCTGTGAACGAACCCATTTCGATATTAGTCTGCGGTGCGATCATGGTCGCGGTCTGGTCGACCTGGTTGTCAAAGAGCGTGCTGCCGGTGAACTCCCACGAGTTGGAAAAGTGGGTGTAGGCGCTCGGGTTGTCGCTGGCGACGGGGCCGTTCATCGTGCAGTTATTAAAGCGAAGGTTGTTACCGTCGTCGAAACCCCTGCTGTTGGTGGTGGTCAACGCGGTGTCCTTGCTGAACGACCCCTGGCCCGATTTCATTCGCTTGGACCATGTCATCCCTTCGCTCGAGCTGGTGGAGTTGTTGCCGTTGATATTGGTGGTCAACTCGACAAACGTTACGCCTTTGAAGGTACAGCTTTCAAACAGCGCATTAAGTCCCTTGGGGATGCGGACATTCTTGAACGCGATGAACCGGAACGCCGGCCGGCGATAGGTGGCCTGCCAGGTCGTCGAACCGAAGGGTGTTCGCTCGTCGGCGGTGTTCGCTGGTGTTATCCCGGTTGCCTGTGCCTTGCCCGCTGCGACGGCGGTGGTGTTGGCCGCGTCGAAGGTGGTTTTCAAGTACACCTGCCCGACGACCAGCGTCGTGCCACCGGCCACCGTCACCTGCCGCACGGCCGGTGTGTAAGTAACGTCACTGGCGAGCAGGGTGGTGTTCTCGATCCGACCGGACTGCCGCACGGTCGTGCCGGCCGTAGAGCCCGTGCGGTTCTTGAACGACGCCGTATTAAAGTTGGTGGGTGACAGGTCGAAAATCTCCGTTGCATCCGCCCCGAACTTAACCGGCACGGACGCGCCGTCGGCCGCTTGAATGGGACCCACGATCATGTCGTGAATCGTGCTGCCGCTGCCCAGGTTTGCCTGCCAGGCGTTGGCGGTTGTTGCCATCGTGAGTTGGCCGCGCACCTTCGTGTAGGCGTCGTAATTGTCGATCACGTTGTCCTGGTAGCCCAGGCGCATCGGGTCACCGTCAAACATGGGCGAGCCCAGCGCGTCGATCGCGTTGAACAGGTCGACATCGTACAGTTTGCCCGTGCTGGGATTGGTGAATTCGGCCTTGGTGATCTTGTTGTCACTGTTGCCGTCAAACTCTTTGACGAACAGATCGTATTCGTCGATGTAACCGTCCTTGTTCACGTCACTGTAGTTCTCTGCCGTCGCCAGCGCGAGTTCGTCGGGGTTGTTGACGTTGATGCGGTTGTCGTAACCGGGGTGGTTTTCCTGCAGGAAATCGTTGAACGCATCGATCTTGTTGCGCAGTGACGTGCTGAGATGGCGGAAGTCGCTCAGCATCAGCACGGGTGGGTACTTGTTGGCGGTCGCCATCGCGACGGGGCCCTCGACAATCGTGCTGCGACCCAGTTGGATTGGCACTTTGCCGACGATCGCAAATTTCACCTTCTTGTCGATCTTGAACGTCATCGACAACGACTTGCTGGTCTGGCCGTACGTGCCCGTGCTTGTGACGAAGAGGTAGCGCTTGTCGGCAGGGTTTTGCTTGACGGTGACAACGAACGTGCCGCCGTTCACCTCGGTGCTAATCGGCGCGGTCTTCAACTGACCGGTGGTGACAGTTGTGAGCCGTTCTGCAGTCGTCTGCATGGACGACAGGTCGGCCTGAATGCTGCTGACGATGCCGGGCCATAGCGAGTCGGCGACGGTGGAGTTGATGTCACCAATGGAGGTCTTCGGGCGCGCCATGCGCACGAACCGCCAGGTCATCCAGCGCAGGCCCGACTCGGCCGAGGCGCGGGCACGGTCATTATCCGCAAAGTTGCCCGCGGCGCGCGTGTTGAGCGTCGACACCTCAAACATCGCCACGGCGAGCGTGCTGAAAATGATCAGGTACATCATCGCGACCACGGCGGTGGCGCCACGGCGGTGCTTGCGGAGGTTGATGCGGTTCGTTGGTGTCATAACAATCCGTCCTATCGACCACCCGTAAGGGGGTCGGCCGTCAGTTGTTGACCCGAATCCAACTCTGGCGATAGACCTCTTCGACCGACGTTCCCTCACCGGCCTGATACGTGACCACGACGCGAACGCGCACCGCGCCGGTATAAGCCGTCTTGGGAATAGTCAGTGTCGCGCCCGAGTTGGAATCCAACCCGTTGCCATAGACCGGCACGACGCTCACTGTCTGCGTATACTTGCTGAGGTCTTCACATTCCTGCCGCAACGAATCGATGGGCGGCGAGAAGCTCATCCCGTCAAAATCGTCCACATCGTCATACGACTGAAGCGTCTCACCGGCTTCGTCACCGAATGTGGTGCCGGCAGTCTCCGGATCGAAGAACGACAGGTTGGCCAGGCATTCCTGAATGTTGTGAGTGAGCATCATCCCGGTCGTCAACCGGGCCGCGACGCGGTTCTGCGTTGTGCAGTGCGTGAACAAGCCCATCATGCCCAGGACACCCGTGCCGACGATGATCGTCGTCAACGACGCCTCGATCAGCGTAAAGCCCCGCCGCGATCGGCGGTGGGGGGTGAGGAAATTGGTGACGCGGGAAACCATTCATAGGTGATGTGCAATTGAGATGGCCCCGAGTCAAATCGGAAAGAGGGAAATGGCTTCCGTAGCCTGTGTATCTTCGCTTGTGAAGCACGCCACGAGTCTCACGTTGCGCGACATATCCAACACAAGTGGTATAGAGCGCAAGCTCACTGCATCATCATATTGGACAGAGCACTTTCCGCACTCCCAGCGACGGCGGCTCTGATTCGTCGGGCGACCGGTTTCCATCCAGACGTCGACCCACCCTTCAGGCCGCGCCTTAGGGTACCTCTCACCTGACGCGTGCTGAATGTATTCATCTTGGATGAATATCTCGGCGAAGTGAAAAAGCGCGAGCTGCCCTCGTTCAGTCACGGTTACGGTACCAGTGCGGGTCGACTCGTCGACGATCAACAACACGGAGAACCTCTGGACGACGCTCGTCGCCGGTCGCTCGTACTCAATGACAGTGACCGCGGTCGGTGCTCCGTTCCAATGGGACTATGGCCTCGCGTGGCGCTCGACTGCGACCCTGACGGCTGCGGTGCCTGAACCGGGGACGATCGGACTGGCAATGGTCGCAGGCCTGACGATGCTGGCGCGACGTCGACGGTAAAACGTGCATGGAGAAAAAGAGTCTCCGTGAAGCGATGCCGCTTGCGGTGGTTGTCCCTCTCTGCGCTTCAACCCCTAACTCTTCCTGTGCGCCGCCCGACGCGCCCGCGCGCACCGACCGGCCAGGCATTCCGAAATCTCCGCGACCCACTTTCCCTCGGAAACCCGAAATCCTCAGTGTGCACTGCGCGAAAACGCGCTGCGGCGCGCACCAATCGTGTAATGATGCAGGGCTACGTCGCAGCGCGAAGCGCTACGCATGCTCCTCGACGTTCATTGGCAATTAGACGCCCGTTGGTCTCACGGGTGTGTTCTCAGGGCGAATGCGGGTGGAACGGATCTCGATTTTATCGCAACAGTAGCGCCGGCGACCAGAAGTCTTTGGACTTGGCAGGATCGCGTGAAGGGTCGCGATCTTTCTGGTCGCTACCGCTTTCTTCGCAATGACGTGATGGGTGCTACTGCTCTTGTCGGTATGACAGGGTGGTCGCTTCTGCGGCCGAAGTGATGAGATAGCCAAGGAATGGTTGAGCGTTTTACCGTGATATGGATCGCTGTCGGTTTAGGTCGTTTCGTGTCGGTTGTATGTCGGTTTCAGGTCGGTTTGTAGGGGATGGAAATGACGGAACTGTTTTGTGGGAAACGATTTACGGAAAGGAAGCTCGTGAAAACTTTTTTTACGGAGGTTTGAGAAGAGGAAGACCCGCCGCAAGCGGCGGGGCTACGAGAAGACTCAAGAACCCACACCCTGCGTCTCGCAGGAACCATTCTAGAACAACCGGGTGATGTCCTGGTACGTCGCGAGCAGGAAGACGCTTAGCAGGATTGCCAAACCGACCACCTGCGCAACGGATTGCACGCGAGCGGATACGGGCTTGCCCTTGATCTTCTCGATGATCAGGAACGTGAAGAGCCCCCCGTCCACGATGGGGATGGGCAGGAAGTTCATGACGGCGAGGTTGGCACCGATGATCGAGAGGAACCAGAGCAGCCAGACCGGTCCGCGGTCGGCGAACTGGTAACCAGCGGCGAAGATGCCAACCGGGCCACTGACGTTCTTGTAGCTGACACTGCCTTGCAGCATGCGCTTGACGGTCAAGTAGACCTGCAGGACGGCGTCGCGCGTCTCACCGACGCCCCACGCAGCAGCAACGAGCGGGTTGTTCGTCTCGCGCGGTTCGACCATTTCGTGCAGGCTGAGCGAGTGCCGGTAAAGCAGTTGCGACACCGCGGTCGCGTCGTCCTTCGTCACCGTGAGCTTCTGCTCGGCGGGCTTGCCATCTACCGTGCCGGCAAGCGTGACGACGTCACCTTCCTTGATGTTGCGAACGGCTTCACGGATGTCGAGCCACGTGCCGACGGGCTTACCGTTGACCGAGGCGATCGTCATGCCACCCGAAACGCCCTTGGCCGAGCTGTCGTCGGCTGGGTTAGCGGTCTCGGGGACGTCCCACGCGTAGGCCAGCCCGACGCCGAGGCCCTTTTTGCCCTTGGCGATCTTGTACTTGGGGTCGAGGTCCTTGACCTCTTCGGCCTTCCCGTCGCGCAGGACGGTAACGCTGATCTTGCGACCCTCGTCACCGGCTTTGCCGACGATGGCGCGGAAGACGGGTTGCGAAGGGTTGGCGATGAGATCACTGCCCACACCAACCGCCAGCACGACGTCACCGTCCTTCAGCTTGCCGAATGCCGGCGACTCTTCACTGACCGATTCAATGCGCGGACGCATCTGTAAACCGAGGATGCTGAGTGAACCGTCAAACGGCTCGGCGAACATCGGTTGAAGTTGCTCGTCGCGCGTCTTGCCATCGGCGCCACGCACGGTGATCGCGACGGGCTTGCCACCCGAATTCTGCAGGGCCTGATCGAGCGTGCGCACGTCGGCAACCTTAGAGGCAATGCTCGCGGGGTCGAGCTTGTCCAGATCGGTCGCGGTGACCGGTTTGCCTGCGATCGCGACGATCGTCTCGTCCAGCCCTACGAGTTGCTGCTGGGCGGGGAGGGTTTTGAAGACGTCGCGCGCTTCCTGGCGCATCTTCTTCGAGTTCAAGCCGCGCAGTTCGGAAGGGCGCTCGATGCCGAGCTGAAGGAAGTCGAGTCCGGACTTCTCGTTGCGCTTGGGGGAAAGGACGGCCTCATTCGTCTGCCCGTCGGGCGTGCGATAGGTGATCGGGTTGGGCTTGGTCGGGTCAGCCAGCGCGGTGTTGAGCTGGATCTTGGTGAAGTCGTGCTGGTACGCGCCGTCGAACGTGATCAACCGATCACCCACTGACAGGCCCGCCAACTGCGCCGGTGAACCCGGCGCCACACCCCCCACGACGGCCGGGGGCGAGTTGAAGCCGACGAGGAAGACGACCATGAACCCAAACGCCGCCAGGATGATGTTCATGATGACACCCGCGCTGACAACCAGCATGCGGGCACCGACGCTCTTGCGGTTGTACGCGCGGGGGTCGGCGACCTCCTGGCCGGGCTTCATGTCGTCTTGCCCGAGCATCTTCACGTACCCACCCAGAGGGATCCAGTTCAACCGGTACTCGGTCTCACTGACGCCCAGCTCTGCAGCGGCTTTGACGAACTGCTCGTCGGACCACTCGTGCTCTTCCTTCAGCTTGACGTCATCGGGATGCGTCTTAGCCAGGTGGGACTTGACGATGTGTTCAAACTCCCTGGTCGTTCCACCGAAGCCCCAGCGCAGGCCCATGCCTTTGCGCCACGCCAGCAACGGTTGGCCGAAACCGACCGCGAACTGTTCGACCTTGATGCCGACGTACTTGGCGGCAAGGAAGTGGCCCAGCTCGTGCCAGAAGATGACAAAGCCAAAGCCCAGGCCCAGAAGGATCCAGTTGAGCGGGGTTTGCAGCCACGAAGAGAGGGATTCCATCATGCGATTGTCAGCTTCCGTTTATGACGTTTCGAACGCCTATGCCAGCTTTGCCGCTCGCGCGACAACGTCAGCGCGGGCCCAGCGATCCGCCTCTAGCAGATCGTCCAGCGAAGGGCTGGCCTGAACCCGGTGACCCATGATTGTAAGCTCAACGAGCTCAGAAATCTGCGTCAGTGAGACCCTACCAGCCGCAAAAGCGGTAACGGCGGCCTCGTTGGCGGCATTGAACACCGCGCCGGCGGTTCCACCCTGCCTCGCCACTTCGTACGCCAGGCGGATCGCTGGGAATCGTGCGACGTCGGGGGGGGCAAAGTTCAGGGAAAATGCTTTCGTCCAATCCACCTGCCTGCCGAGCCCGGTTTGGCGGTTGGGGTATGTCAGGGCGTATTGGATGGGTGAACGCATGTCAGGGGGTGACAGTTGAGCAATCGTCGATCCATCAACGAACTCAACCATCGAGTGCACTACCGATTCAGGATGCACGACGATCTCGATCTTGTCCGGCGGCAGGTCGAAGAGCCAACAGGCCTCGATCAGCTCCAGACCCTTGTTGAACATCGTCGCCGAGTCGATAGAGATCTTGCTGCCCATCCGCCAGGTCGGGTGATTGAGCGCGTCGGCGTAGGTAGCACGCTTCATCTGCTCAAAGGTTGCGGTCCGAAATGGCCCACCACTGGCGGTCAGAATGACGCGCTTCACCTCGCTGGTCCGACCGGCCTTCATTGCCTGGAAGATCGCAGAGTGTTCGGAGTCGACCGGCAGAATCGTCGCGCCCGACCGTTTCGCGGCGGGCATGACCAGCGACCCACCTACGACGAGCGACTCCTTGTTGGCCAGCGCGATTGTCTTGCCATGGCGAACTGCTTCGAGTGTTGCCGGCAACCCGGCAGCGCCGACAACCGCGGTCAGCACGACGTCGACATCGTCCCTCGACACGATCTGCTGCAAAGACTCGGGGCCGACGATGACTTCACCTGCGAACTCGCGCAGCCGGTCCAGGTGCGCTGGATCGCAACCCTCGTCCGTCACCGCGACGACCGCGGGGCGGTGCTGTCGAACCTGTTCAAGAAGTTTGCCCGGCTGGCGATGACCACTCAACGCGATCGCGCGATAGGGATACCCCAGATGCTCGATGACCTGCAACGCGTTGCAACCGATAGAACCCGTGGACCCGAGAATGGCGATGTTCTTCCGCAAGCGATGCCGACTATACCGACGACGCTCGCGCGCCGCGAGGGGATGGAAGAGACGCGAAGTCGCGAAGCAGTCGCGAAGGAAATCAGAGGCGCATTGGTCTTGCTTCGCGTTCCCTTCGCGCCTTCGCGACTTCGCGTCTCCGATCATCACGTCGTCAGACCAGCGGCCTTGGCCTCAGCAGCTTGTCGAAGGTTGGCGTCAGCAGGCTCGCGATCAGCAGCGCGAGATACGGTCCGTACGACACGGACGCGTAAAGCTGGAACAGCGCGGTCAGGATGCCGATCAGCGCTGCGTAGACCGCGCGAGCGGACTTGCTGACCGGTCGTACACTCGGGCTCGTCGCGATGAAGAAGGACATGAACAGCATCGGGCCGGCGAGCAACTCGTAATGCACGAACGTCAACGCCGTCTGCCAACTTACTTCCGGTACGCGCATCGCCAGCCAGCGATAGTGTGGTTCGTCCGTGATGATGACCGGGATCGGCAGGATCGCCATTGCCAGGTACGCGAAGACGAAGATGAGCAGCGGGATGCGGTAGTCGATCAGCCCGCGGTAGAGCATGAACAAACCACCGACAATCACACCGAGGGCGCAACCCGCACCGATCGGGCCAGGCTCACCACCGAGAATGAAGTCGTCCAGTGGTGGCATACGGTCGCGCAACAGGACGTCCAGCGTGGTCCAGGTGCGCGGGTCGGTCGCGCCGGCACCGGTCGTGAATTGGCCGAGAATCTCGGCGGCATTGGGTCGCCAGATCGCGTCACCCGAACTCGGCGGGATAGCGGTGATCCAACGCTCACTGCTGATCGGAACGGCGTCCGGCAGGGGCGCGACGAACAGGTCTCCCGTCACGAGGTTGTCACGCTGCAACACGCGATTGGCAACAAAAGCCTGGCCGTACAGCACGCAGAGCAAGAGGAAACAGACGAGGACGGGATGGATACGCCCCGCGCCCAACCCACCGAGAATCCACATCAGCACACTAAGCGTGATGCCCGCAGCGATCAGGATCGGCCACGGGGCACCGTAACCGGCGGCGTCGACCTGAGCGGCCCAGTGCGCCGGCAGCATGAGTGCGACAAGGAACGAGAACCAACCCACGTGAACAAGTCTGATCTGCCCACCCCGCGCGCCGATGCTTTGCCACAGCAACGACGAAAGCAGCGCCGCCGACACGACCAGGACAATTGCGACCACCGCCCGCCACCCATACAGCGCCACCCCCGCCGCCGCCGGGAACGCCGCTGCGACGAAGTGCATTGCGTAGTACCGACCGACGTCTACCCCGGCGTGCAACGGCGATCGGGTGATCGGGTCCAGACGAAGGGGTGGCCCGACCTCGTCCAACGGGGGTGTACACGTCTCTGCAGTAACCGGCAGCGAAGACATCGTCGCGATCGTTGTACCAGACGACTGCCAACGCGGACAGTGTCAGCGATCACGCGTGCGCTAAACCGATCGCAACTGGCGGATGGTGCCGAGCAACGGCAGTTTGCTCGGGCAGACGTAGGTGCACAGCCCACACTCGATGCAGGCGTGCAGGCCATGTCGCTCGGCCATCTCGCGGTCGTCGCGCTGGGCCGCATCGAGCAGGCCGGCGGGGTGGACGCGCGTCGGGCAGATCTCCACACACCAGCCGCATCGCACGCAGGGGTCGGGGATAATCGTCGGCTCGGGTGGCGCGACGTGATAGGTCAGCTCACCCTTGCCGATGCGCGTCTGCCGTGGGTCGACCCGCACGTCGTGCAGCAGTTGACCAGCCCGCAGCGTGATGCCACTGAACGGCATGCCGGTCGATCGAAGCACCGTCGTAAGATCCGTCCCGATCGGTACCCGCGCCCTGCGGGCCTGGCGCGAGCCGACGTCGCGCACGACGATGAACGCGTTCGTCACCGGGGCATCGGTGACGAACGCCTGCCCGATCGCGATGGCGGCCGGCGCGTCCAGCAGCAGCACACCGGTCGTGGTGGGCATCTGACCAGGCAAGAGTCGGCGTCGAAGGAGCGTGTAAAGCAGCAGTGTTGGATCGGCCTGCGGGTAACGGTTCACAAGGCGGTTGAGCTTCACACCGGTGCGCGCCGACCAGTGCCGCGCCGCCGCGGTGGCGCGAACGGGGCTCGCAGCGTCAATCGCGGTGATCGCCGTCGGCGCGCCCAGGATCTTGGCCATCAACGCCACGCCGACCACCAGTTCCGTCGCGAATCGAGTGGCCAACAGCGACGCGAACGGCAACGACGACTCGGTATCGAGCCCGCAGCAAACCACCGTGTCAATGGGCCTCGTCAGCGCTTGGCGAAACTGTTCGGACAGATCGGGACAACCGACGCGATTGGCAGCAATCCC
>JBBRHE010000050.1:0-19394 GCA_038223165.1 Tepidisphaerales bacterium | reverse complement strand
TCGGATTGCTCAGTGAATGTAACTGATGGATTCGAATTGATTAGTCCAACCTGACTTAGGGAGGGGGGGCGGGAAAAAATGTCGCAGGTCGGTCGGCCCGCCCGGACAGGTGGCGTACGCGAAATGTCACATCAGGGAAGTCCTTGAATTTCAGGACCCATAAAAGCCCTTACCATCACCAGTCCGTGGATGGAGCACGGGATATCGATCAAGTCAAGCGTGACATCGACCGAAGACAACGGAGATGTCACGGATTATGCGTAGTGCTGGAAACGGGGCTGCGCGAAGGAGTTGCAACGTGGCATCGATAGAGAGCGCGACTGAACCATCGGGTAAGGGCTCGGTATCGCCGATCGACATGCCATCGCTGCGGGCTCGATGCCTGGATGACATGAAGTTCGTCGAGAAGGTGCTGACGATGTTCCGCAAGGACGGACCGGCGGCGCTGACCAAGGCCGAGGTGGCATTGACCGCAGGGGAGTTGCCGAAAGTCGTCACGGCGGCCCACACGCTCAAAGGTATGGCCGCCAATGTGTCGGCAGAAATGCTGAGCAAAGAGGCCGGGGAGTTGGAGACGGCCTCCAAGTCAGCCTTAGCGAGCGATGCGAAGGTGGCACTGACCCGGGCGAAGGCGGAAATGGAACGTTGTCTGGCGTACATGCTCACGATCGAGCAGCGCTCTCGCTGAAATGCGGCACGCGGTTAAGGCGCTAGAAGGAACAGTTGTATGAAGATCCTGATCGCTGACGATGACGCACTGATGCTCCAGATGCTGGAGCACACCCTCCGCCGGCACGGTCATGAGGTCGTCACCGCGACCAATGGGCGGCTGGCGCTGGAGCACCTGCACAACGATCCGTGTCAGCTCGTGATCAGCGACTGGGAAATGCCCGAGATGAACGGGCCGGAACTCGTCAAAGCCATTCGCTCGAATACCACGGGCGCGAGCTACGTCTATCTAATTCTGCTCACCAGCCGAGACGGTACGAACCACGTGATCGAGGGGTTAACCGCCGGCGCCGACGACTTCGTCACCAAACCATTCAACCCCACCGAGCTTGCGATGCGTGTGCGTGTCGCCGAGCGCATCCTGGCGCTCGAAAGTCGCGACCTCATCATCTTCGGCATGGCTAAGCTCGCCGAGAGCCGTGACCCGGACACCGGGACGCACCTGGAGCGCGTGCGGAATTATTCGCGCGTGCTGGCACGGCATCTGTCCGGCATCCCCAAGTATTCAGATCAGGTCGACGCGAATTTTGTGCGCATGATCTACCTGACCAGCCCGCTGCACGACATTGGCAAAGTAGCGGTCCCGGACTGCGTGCTGCTCAAGCCGTCGGGCCTGAGCGACGCCGAGTTCAGCATTATGAAGGAGCACACCACGATGGGCGCCGCCACGCTGGAAGCAGCACTGGCCGAGTACCCCGAGGCGAGCTTCCTGTTGATGGCCAAAGAGATCGCGCTGACGCACCACGAGCGATTCGACGGTTCGGGCTATCCGCACAAGCTGCGCGGTGAACAGATTCCACTTTGTGGCCGAATTGTCGCGCTGGCGGATGTATACGATGCTCTGACGAGCAAGCGCGTCTACAAGGGGTCGTTCAGTCATGCCGTGGCGCGATCGATCATCACGGAAGGGCGTGGTGGTCACTTCGACCCCGACGTGGTCGACGCGTTTGTCCGTTGCGAATCGCAGTTCGTTGACATTCAACGGCGGTTTATCGAGCCGGTGGCTCAAGCTGCGTAAGGGTTAATGTGCTTGAAGGCAGGGGTTGATCGCAATGGGAAACGAGTCGCCTTCATTCCGCGTGCTGGTCGTTGATGACGATCCGTCGTGCCGTGTGTTCCTTGCGCGCTATCTCAACTCCATTCATTACGACGTGCGCGTTGCCGAGGACGCTCGCGTCGCGCTACCGATGATGCTCGACTGGCGCCCGCACATCGTGCTGTCTGACCTGAGCATGCCGGAGATCGACGGGCTGGAACTGTGCCGCTGTGTGCGGTCTGAACCGACGCTGGAAGGCACCCATTTCATGATGCTGACCGCCCACGACAGCAGCGACCAGATGATCGAGGCCTTCGCAGCGGGCGTCGACGACTTCGTAACCAAACCAATCGATCTGGCCGAGCTGACCGCCCGCATGCGTGCCAGTGAGCGCGTTTTGCGCACGGAAGAGCAACTGGCCAGTCGCATCCTTGAAGCGCAGCGCTACGCCGCCGAGCTAACCGTGCTGAACGAGCGACTTCATAAGGTGACGATCACCGACGAACTGACCGGCCTGCACAACCGTCGGCACGCCGTTGCCAAGCTGAACGACTTCTGGAACGACCACCGGCGGTCGCTCGCGGTGGCGACGCTCGACGTCGATCTGTTCAAAGCCATCAACGACCTGCATGGGCACGATACCGGTGACATGGTTCTGAAAGACGTGTCGAACGCGCTCGTGCGGACAGTGGGGTCGGACGGAATCGTCTGTCGCACCGGTGGTGACGAGATGCTGGTGTTGATGCCGGGTAAGACCGACAGCACTGCGACTGCGATCGCAGAGTCGTGCCGAGCTGCCGTAGCAGCGACGAGCACGGTTTGCCGGGACCGCTCGATCAAAGCAACGATCAGTGTCGGCGTCGCCGTGCGGACCGAGCGCATGAGCGCTGTCAGCGACCTGCTGCGGGCGGCAGACCAGGCGCTTTTGCTCGCCAAGCAGCGCGGGAAGAATGCCGTCATCGAGGCGGCCTAGCGCCGCCCGGCTCCCACCGCGCTGACAACCATGCTGGTGAGGATTTGGAAGGGCCGGTGGGTCGGCCGCGCACTTGGACGTAGACGACAGCGGGGCACACCCGCTTGGCAGCCGACACGACCGTCGCAGAGCAGGCGTGCAACAGCGCCCCGACGTCAGTGCCAACGCGTGTGGCCTTGGGCAACAGCGGCTGGATCTTGCGACATTGCTCGTCCGTGAGCTCTGAGTCGTGTCGCGACATGAAAAGGATTTCTTTCCACGGCACATTCAAACGCAACTCGATCGCCAGCGCGAATGTATACGTGACGAGTTGTTGTAACACCTTCTAATATTTAACCACCGAATGCACGTCGATGTTCCCTACTTTATCGCGACCACCGAGGCCTTCCAGTTCGATCAGCACGGCGGCGCCGACGACTTGGCCGCCCAGTTGTTGGATGAGGTCGATGCAGGCCTTCATCGTGCCACCGGTGGCCAGGAGGTCGTCGATGACCAGCACGCGTTGGCCGGCGATGATGGCGTCGGCGTGCATCTCGAGGGTGTCCTTGCCGTACTCGAGGTCGTAGCTGATCGAGATGCGCTTGTGCGGCAGTTTCCCGGGTTTGCGGACGATAGAGAATCCCGCAGACAGGTGCGACGCGACGGCCGTCCCGAAGATGAAGCCACGGCTTTCGGCGCCGACCACGAGGTCGATGTACTTCCCGCGATACGGGTTGGCCATCAGCTCGATCGCCAGCGCCAGCCCGGCCGGGTCGGATAGCAACGGAGTGATGTCCCGAAACATTATGCCCGGCTTGGGAAAATCGGGAATCTCGCGAATCAAACGCTTGAGGTGCTCCATGGGCACGGAGTGTACCGACGCATAGGGCGCTTGAACATTGGGGATGTGTTCAAGAATAGCCCTCAACTCTAGCCCAGACGCCGTTTTGAAGCCCACGGCGGACCCGGCGGCTTTACTTTCTTGCCCAACTCACTATCCTATTTCGACTCTGCTCCGGGTGACGGGGCAGCAGTTGAACCATTGGAGAGTTGATCGTGGCCCATTCGCTGTCCGCTAAGAAACGTGTCCGTCAGACCTTGAAGCGCAACGCGCGCAACCGCGCTCGCAAGGCTGTGCTCAAGGACCAACTGAAAACCTTCACCGTGGCGCTAGCCGGTGGCGATCACAAGACGATCGATACCGAGTTGAACAACACGGCCTCGCGCCTCGACAAGCTCGCCGCCAAGGGCACGATGCACAAGAACGCCGCCGCCCGCAAGCGCAGCCGGCTGGCCAAGAAGGCCAACCTGATCAAGTCCGGCGTCAAGGTCAGCGCCGTTGTCGGTGGCCCGGTCAAGGGTGGCGCAGCCAAGGCCGGCGCGACCAAGGGCAAGGCAAAGTCCAAGGGTACGACCGCCGCGAAGGCCTAATCGCGGCTCACATACGCCGAATTGTTTGTGGCGAGACGTCTTAACGCGTCTTGCCCACCCAAAACACCCGGCATTAGGCATCTGCACTCGGTGCGCGACGTTCAACGCGTCGCGCGGTGACTGCGGATGTCTGATGCCGGGTGTCTGCATTTGACGACGTACCACGGGCGGCTCGCCTGTGTTGTTAAGACGCTGAATCAAAACACAGGCGAACCGCCCGTGAATGCGTGAAGGAATCCACCATGTCCGATGCCCCTGCGACCTCCGCCAATGTCATGGAACAGATCGTCTCCCTCTGCAAGCGCCGCGGCTTCGTCTACCAGGCAAGCGAAATCTATGGTGGCCTGCGCGGGTTCTGGGATTACGGCCCACTCGGCGTCCTATTGAAGAACAACATCCGTGATTGGTGGTGGCGCAACATGGTCGAGTGCCCGCCGATCGGCCCTGATGGCAAGATCGTCGACATGGTCGGTCTCGACTCGTCGATCATCCAGCATCCCAAGACGTGGGAAGCCAGCGGTCACACCGCGACGTTCGCCGACCCGATGCGCAAGTGCGTCAAGTGCGGTCACATCCTCCGCGCCGACCACTATTGGGACATCCTCGCGACACAGTCCAAATGGTTTGCCGATCTGATGACCGCGACCGACAATGGCACGAAGACCGACGCTGACACGCTCATCCGCTGGGTGAAGAACAGGGCCCGTAAGTCCGCTCCCAACCTCGCCGCCGTGTCGCACCCGACGGTCACGCCACCGCTAGCGCCCGACGTGCAGGCGCTCGTCCACGCGCTGGCCGACGGCAACGAGCCGTGCATTCTCTGCGGTGGCCCACTGGGAACGCCCGAGCAGTTCAACCTGATGATGATCTCATACGCGGGTCTACAACAGACGGCCGAGAATCTCGTCTACCTGCGCCCCGAGACGGCCCAGGGCATCTTCCTCGACTACAAGAACGTCCTCGATACGACACGCGTCAAAGTGCCCTTCGGCGTCGCGCAGGTCGGCAAGAGTTTCCGCAACGAGGTCACGCCGCGCAACTTCATCTTCCGTTCGCGCGAGTTCGAGCAGATGGAGATGGAGTTTTTCTGCCCGCCGGACGACGCCCTAATGTGGTACGACTTCTGGCGCAACGAGCGCATGAAGTGGTGGCTGACCCTCGGCGTAAAGGCCGAGAACCTCAAGTTCCGCGAACACGCTCAGGACGAACTCTCGCACTATTCCAAGGCCACTGTCGACATCGAATACAAGTACCCCTTCACCGCTCCGGACTTCGGTGAACTGGAAGGAATCGCCCACCGCGGTTCGTTTGACCTGACGCAGCATCAGACGCACAGTGGACAGAAGCTCGATTACTTTGACCAGGAACTGCAGCTAAAGCTAAAGGCCGAAGGCGTCCCCGACGACCAGGTGAAAGCGCGCAGCCGATACATCCCAAACGTCATCGAACCGGCCAGTGGTCTGACGCGCGCGGTGTTAGTGCTGTTGTGCGAGTCGTATCGTCACGAAAAAGGCCGGCAGGGCACCGAAGAATACCTTTCGATCAAACCCCGCTTCGCGCCGATCAAGGCGGGCATCTTCCCGCTGGTCAACAAGGAAGGCATGCCGGAAGTGGCGGAAAAGATTTACCTGGATCTCCGTCAATCGTTCACATGCGAGTACGACCCGAAGCAGTCGATCGGCAAGCGTTACGCCCGCATGGACGAAGTCGGCACACCATATTGCATCACCGTTGATGGCGATACCCTGACGGGCCAAACCGTCACCGTCCGTGAACGCGACACCATGAGCCAGGAACGCGTGTCGATTGATAAGCTGAAACTATTCCTGACCGACAAGATCAACTCATAAGCGCTGCCGTGCGCACGTCCAGCGAGGTGCTCGAACCATAACTTCAACACCTCTGACCGCATACCTCCGGTGGGCAGAAGATCAATGCCGAAAAAAGCCGCGTCTCACTTCTGTGAGACGCGGCTTTGAGCTTTCATAAACAACGATCGACTTCACTCACTCATCGTTCGTCGGACCGACCGCCAGGATCCAGAGTTTCGCAAAGTTCATCACTTGCGTCTTGGACAGCTTGTTGGCGTCGAGCTTATAGGTCACCTTGCTGCCGGTGACAGTCTCGCCGCTCATCTGGTCGACGTACTCGACCGTACCGGTCAGGCTAGGCACGCTGTTGTCGACTGCGAAGAAGGCGTCTTCCTCACTGGCGGCGTCGAAGGCAGCGGCTTCACCGGCCGGCTTCTTGAGTTTGTCTTCGTTGAAACGAAGGTTGAACTCGTACCGGCCCTTGCCGTTGCTGGCGCGGTTGGGGTCTTCGACCCACTTGATCGTGCCGGTGACCACGTCGGTCACTTCCTTGCCCTGGTCGCTGTAGGTGAAGCGGATGCCGTCGGTCAGGTAGTTGCCGGTCTCGTAGTCATAGTCGAGCCGGCCGTTGACAACGCTGGTCGGATAGATGCCTGAAGGGCCCTTGGCGAGCTTGATACCTTCAAACTTCATCGGGTCGACGCGCTTGACCGTCATCGACACTTCCTTGCCACTCACCAGGCGCTTGTAGGTGTAGCTGGCAAGGCCTTCCTTCTTCTCGGCCTTGCCGATCAGCCGGCCGTCGAAGTTTTCCTGGAAGCCCTGCATGCTGCCCATCGTGTCGACCGACATGCGCAGAGGCCGGTCGTCTTTCGTATCACCCTGTAGTATGAAAGCGCCACTGGCGGTGTCGATCGGCACCACGCCGACCCACTTACCGACGGTGCGCTTCTGCGACATGTCCTTGGGGTTCAGCACAACGAGCGATAGGTCGAACGTCAGCTTTGCTTCCTGCTTCTTGCGCGCGATCAGGTTGCTGAATAAGTTCGGTTGGCGGGTGACGGAACCGATGAACTGCGTCGTCTGGGCGACGATGAGGTTCAAATTGTACTTATCAGTCACACCGAGCTTGGCCGAGTTGGGCTTGAGGTCACCCGAGTCGTCCATTTCGGTGCGCGTATTGAACTGGATGTCCATCGTGCCCGAGATCGCGTCCTTCATCACCTCTGCCGTTGTCTGGGCGAATGAGATGACCGGGGCCAGCGCCAGGGACGTAGCGAGACACAACGTTGCGAACTTCACCATGCGTATCCTCCTTATGTTGGATAGGTGACAATTGAAACAAGAATTAGTCGACGGGGGAAGACCCTCGATCGTTATAATTCGTTGCCTTGAGTGGATGCGCCCTCGGTGGTTCGGATGAAATGAAGTGTCGGTCGTCGTCCGGCCGATCTATTGGATATGCGCTGGGTGATGCTCGGTTATCTTCTGGCCAGCGTAATGACGTTCGTTACTTACGGCATCGACAAACGTCGCGCCACCAGGGGCCAGTGGCGCGTGCCCGAAGCGACGTTGCAGACGATGTCGTTGTGCGGTGGCTTTGTCGGTGCGTTGGTGGGGCGACGCACGTTTCGACACAAACTGCGCAAGCCGCACTTCACGATCGTCCTCTACGCGATCGTCACGCTGCACGCGCTGGCGTGGGTCGTGTGGTGGACGCAGATCGCAGTGTAAGAAGGACGCCTTGTCACTTGATTGCGGATTTCGACGTGGTATGGGCGAGACGCCCATGGCACGACTCCGGCGCGCTGCTACCGGACGTGACCATCACCCGTCACGACCCACTTATAGGTTGTCAGGTCATTTGCACCCATGGGTCCGCGGGCGTGGAGTTTGTCGGTGCTGATGCCGATCTCGGCCCCGAGACCGTACTCACCACCGTCGGCGAAGCGGGTTGAGGCGTTGATCATCACGCTGGCGCTGTCCACCTGTTGGACGAACTTCTGCGCCGCGGCGAGGTCGGTGGTCAGGATGCCGTCAGTGTGGTGACTGCCGTGCTCGTTGATGTGCGCGATGGCGTCGTCCATCGAGTCGACGATCTTCGTGCTCACGATGAACGCCAAGTACTCGGTGTCCCAGTCCTCGACCGACGTCGGTTTACCCTTTTTCCATATCTCCCGTGACCGATCGTCGCCACGCACTTCCACGCCTTTGGCTATCAGGTCCTCGCACACTTTGGGCAATAGGGCGGCTGCGACGTCCTTGTGGAACAGCAGATGTTCTACCGCGTTGCACACCGCGCCACCGGGGTAACTGGTCTTACTGTTGACGCACACCTCACGCACGAGATTTTCCATGTCCGCAGCGCCACGATCAACGTAGAGGTGGCAGTTGCCCGTGAAGTGCTTCAAGACCGGGATGGTCGAATCCTTAACGACCGCGCGAATAAGGTTCTCACCACCACGCGGGATGACGAGATCGATGTATTTGTCGAGCTTCAGCAGGTGGGGAACCAGCGCCCGGTCGGTCGATTCGACCAACTGCACCGCAGCGGGGTCGATGTTCGCCTCGTTGAGCGCTGCCGCGATAATATCGGTGATGGCCTTGTTGGAATGAAAGGCCTCTTTCCCACCGCGCAGGATGATCGCGTTACCGCTTTTGATGCAGAGCGCCGCGGCGTCACTGGTGACGTTCGGGCGGCTTTCGTAAAAGAACAGGACAACACCCAGTGGCACCCGCGTCTTGGTGATGCGCAGACCGTTAGGACGGACATACCCTTCAATGACCTGCCCGACCGGGTCGACCTGGGCCGCGATCTCCTCGATGCCCGTCGCCATCGCGTCGACCTTTTTGTCGTCGAGCATCAAACGTTTGATTAGCGCTGGTGCAAGCTGAACCTCATTGGCCGCGAGGATATCCTTGGCGTTGGCTGCGACGAGCGTGCTGGCCGAGGCGCGAAGCGCCTTGGCCATGTGGTGCAGCGCGTGCACCTTCGTTGCGCCGTTCAAGGTCGCCAGCTGCTGTGACGCCCGGCGGGCGTTCTTACCGAGGGTCATCACGTAGGTCTGCAGGTCATCCATTTCACGTCCATTATAGCCAGAATTGTCGTCAGAATGGGATCAATCGCGACCGCGCGAAAACGCGACGAATACCTAGAAAACCGAGATCTGTCTTGACTTCGCGTCTTCGCGGTCCAAACTCTTGGTTAATCCCCATCCACCACTGACGCCACGTTCGCTTGGAACGAAAGCTGCTCTAACTGCACCGCCAGATCGACGGCGTTTAATGCGACGTCCGCTGGCACGGTGATGCTGGCCGGGGCGAAGTTCAGGATGCCATGGACGCCGGCCTCGACGAGCTTATCGGCGACGTCCTGGGCGGCATCACCGGGGACGGCCAGAATCGCCAGGCGAATGTTCTGTGCCTTGACGGTACCGGCGACCTCATCCAAGGACTGGATCGTCAGCGACCCGTGCTTCTTACCCACCTTCGCAGGATCGGTATCGAAGATCGCCATCAATTGAAACCCCTTGGCATCAAACCCCCTATACGCTGCGAGTGCCCGGCCGAGGTTACCAAAGCCGACGAGCAAAACGTTCCACGTCTTGTCCGTCCCCAGAATGTGCTTCACTTGGGCGATCAGCTCGTCGACCCGGTAGCCGATGCCCGGGTGACCAAACTGACCGAAGTACGCAAGGTCTTTGCGCACCTGAGCATCCGTGAGCCCAAGGCTTTCGCCAAGTTGTTTGCTGGAAATCGTCCTGCGGTCCTTACGCTTGAACGCCTCCAACTGGCGCAGGTAGAGGCTCAGTCGGCGGACGGCGGGGTTGGGGATCAGATCCGGGCGAGACGACTCCATGCGACTCCTAATAGCGGGTCGACCAGCAGGTGCCCGGCATCGATTATTTCACGCCGTGCTCTACCGGACAAGGGAACTCCACCGTCGTGCGCCCGGAAGTATACGATCGCGACACCGAAGGGTGTTAAATGCGACGATCGTAACGGTCCTATAAGCCTTGACGGCGTCCGGTCTTCGCTGTCTGTGACGCCTCAATTCCTTGACACCCCAAACAGGCACTGTTACGGTGCGATGACTCAACATTTGAAAGAGCGGAGCGGTTGTGCCGAACCCAGTGTCGGCTGCCTTGCCATCACACCCGGAGACACGCCTGATGAAATCGGTTCGATGCGTCTGTCTCGCGACAGCGGTTCTGTTTCTGGGGGCAACCACCACCGCCACGTTGGCTCAAGCTGCGCCCGCAGCGGCTGTGGTCAGCATTCCAAAGGCTGCGCGCGAAGCGCAGACGGTCGCCGAGATCGGTCAATTCAAGACTACGATTGAACAGTTCATCGCTGCCAAGGTCCAGGACCTGACGAGCACCGACGCGAAGACGCGCAGCGGTGCGCGCGACATCCTCATTCAGGAAGCGCGCAATGGTGACTCGACGATCTACCTGAAAACCTACGCCGATTTCCTGGCTGCAGACGTCACACCCGTTCTCACCAACAATGTGTCCGCTGCCGACAAACTGATGGCCGCGATTGTCGTCGCCCGCATTGCTGAGCGTTCTGGCAACAGTTCACTGGCCGGTGCGGCGCGGCAGATGTTGAAAGACCCCTCGGAGGCGATTGTCCTCTGGGGCGTTAAGGCGGCTCAACCGATCATCCCGGTGCTAGCGGCCAGCCCACTCGACCCCAACTTCGTACTGATCGCCGAGGTAGCCACCGTCGCGCAGAAGCACAGCAACCCCTTCGTGATCGACGACGCCTACCAGGCGCTGACGCTGACGCGTCGTGGCAGTAACGCCCAGGCTCCCACACCGCAGATGGTGACTGCCGTACTCCCCCACGTTCAATCGTTGCTTGCGAACCGGCTTGCGCAATACGGCAAGTCTGTGCCACCTGCACCGGGCTCGGACAATCGGGCGACCAATTTTTACGTCAGCACTGAGGTATGGAAGGGTGTGCCTGCGGCTCAACTGCCGATGGTTCAGCAGATGACCGACCTGACCAATGCAGCTACCAATCAATACGCTACCGGAGCTGAAGGTCGCGCGGAAATGCTGACCGTTATCAAGAACACCGCCAAGGCGTTCTGGGTGGTAGGGGCCTATTTTGGGAACGATGCAGCCATTCAGACTGCTACTGCAAATATCGCCAAGCTGACCATCAATTCGCCACCAGAGTCGGTGAAGCAGGAAGTTGCATCGTTGTTTGCAGCCGTAACGAAGGTCCCTGCATTTGCTCAACTGAAGACCGGCGCTTCCCCGGCGGCGACGCAACCCGCTGCGGCCGCAAACTGACACCGATCGACTTTTTCCAGCCATCGCACCCACCCCACAGCGGGTTGCAACCTGCATGCCCGCCGACGTACATTGCGTCGCGGTGCGTTCACTCCTAGTCATCCCGGCGCTGCTACTGATCCCGCTTCTGGTCGTCATGACCTGGTCTGGTCCGACCACGGAACGGCCGGCCGACTTCATCTTCATCAATCGCGGGGACGTCAATACGCTCGACCCCAAGGCAATGTCTTGGATGCAGGACATCCGGGTCGCCTACGCCATGTGGGAAGGCCTGTATCAGCTTGATCCGGTGACGCTTGAGGCGGTCCCGGGCGTCGCCAAAACCATCGATGTGTCGCAGGACAAGAAGGTCTGGACGTTCCACCTGCGCGATGACGCCAATTGGTCCAACGGCGACCCGGTCGTCGCAACTGACTTTGCGTTTGCGTGGAAGCGCGCCCTCGACGATCCAGGTGACTACACGTCACTCTTACGCAGCATTAAAAATGCCGGACCGTACACCGATGCGGTCACAATCGGCAAGCCGGCTGATTTCAAGCAGGTGGGGATCGAGGCGGTCGATCCCAAGACGCTGCGTGTCACCCTCGAACGGCCAGTGGTCTACTTCGCGGACCTCTGCGCGTTCCCACCCATGTTCCCTCTCCACGAACCGTCGATGCGCCCATTTGCGAGGCCACCGGACCCGGTGACCGGTGTCGTGCGCTACGACCCTAAATTCACGCGCGCGTTACCGCTCGTGACCAACGGACCGTTCACGCTGACGCGCTGGGAGTTCAAGAAGCGTCTGCGCCTGGAAAAGAACCTGAAGTACTGGGACGTCGCGAACGTGAAGAGCGACGTAATCGAACAGACCAGCGCCGAGGAAATGCTGCCCGGTTTCCTGATGTACGAGACCGGTGGCGTAGACTGGATGGCCGAGGTGACCGGTGACATTGCTGCATCGCTTCGGACGCAGATGCTTGAGGGCAAACGGTCGGACTTCCACGTCTTCCCCAGCTTCGGCACGTACTTTTACTCGTTCAACTGCCTGGAAAAGTTCTCCGACGGTCGGCCCAACCCACTGTTCGATCAGCGAGTGCGTCGGGCGCTGAGTATGGCGATGGACAAGCGCATCATCGTCGAGAACGTGACGCGCATGGGCCAGCTACCGGCTGACACGTACATCCCGCGCGGTGTGTTCAAAAACTACAATAGCCCGACCGGGGCGCAGTTCGATGTGGCCGGGGCGAAGAAACTGCTCGCTGAGGCCGGTTATCCCGAGGGCAAGAATTTCCCAGCGCTCACCATCCTACTGAACATGGGCAACGGGCACGAGGACGTCGCCCAGAGCGTCGTCAACCAATGGCGGGTGAACCTTGGCATCAACCTCAACATTGAAGGCGTCGAAATCAAAGTCTTCCGCCAGCGTCTGCACAACCAGGACTACTCGATCGCCCGGGCCAGTTGGTTCGGTGATTACAACGACCCGTCAACCTTCACCGACAAATACTTGACGATCGCCGAGAACAACGACGCAAAGTGGTCCAGCAAGGCCTACGACGCCGAGTGTGAAGCCGCCGCCAACGATACGGATATGGACGTGCGGCTGCGCCACTTTGAAAAGGCCGAAAAGATCCTGCTGGATGAGGCTCCAATCCTGCCGGTTTACTACTACGTGAACGCCTACCTGTTCCGCGACAACGTAAAGGGGATCCCAACGCACGCGCGGAACATGGTGAATTTCAAGTCGTTCTACGTAGAGAAGAAGTAGTGGGCAGTAAGCAGTTCAGTGATAAGATTGCCCGCATTTTAATGTCCACTGCCCACTGCCCACTGTTCTTGGCGTTCGTCCACCTGTGCAGTTACCCTGTAACACGATGATCAAATGGCTGGAACAGTTCCTGAAGCCCAAGCCACAGAAGGATCTGTTGGGCGATCGTGGCGAGAACATGGCGGCGCGGGAACTGCGGAACAAGGGGTACAAGATCATCGTCCGAAACTTCCGCTGCGAACTGGGGGAGATCGACATCATCGCGCGGGATGGGAACACGCTCGTCTTCGTCGAGGTAAAGACGCGGACGGAGGATTCACCGGCGCCCGAAGATCAGGTTAATAACATCAAGCAGCACCAGGTGACCAAAGCCGCGAAGTACTACCTAACCCGGTACGGGGTGCCGCAACCACCGGCCCGGTTCGACGTGATCGCGATCATCTGGCCGACCGGCCGCCAACCGCAGATTCGGCACATCGAAAACGCGTTTGAAGCGACGTTTTGAAAACAGGTGATTGAACAATTGTGATTGCCAACGCGATCCCCTCCAAACACCACGGATCAAGCACCCATTCGCCATGTTCGACACGCACTGCCATCTCACCGATCGACGATTGTTCTCGCAAATCGACACCGTCATGCAGCGGGCTGAGGCCAACGGTGTTCGTAAGATCGTCAGTGTGGCGACGGACCTGCCGGACTCTCGTGCATCGATCGACGTCTGCCAGGATCGATCAAACGTCCGCTGTTCGGTTGGCGTGCATCCGACGTCTGTCGAACAGTCCGGCGACAATGATGTGGAGTCGCTGCGGGCACTTCTTAGCGAATCGGCGGTCGTGGCGATCGGTGAGACGGGGCTGGACTATTTCCATAAGTCGCCACGCGACCGTCAACGCGCGTTTTTCGTTCAGCAATTGGAACTGGCCCAGGAGACCCAGCGACCGGTCATTATCCATTGCCGGGATGCGGTCGACGACACACTGGCAATTATGAAGGACTTTCATCTGGCGCGGGCAGTGTTCCACTGCTTTACAGGAACGGCCACCGAGGCGGTGCGGGTCATCGCAGCGGGGTATTGGCTGGGGTATACGGGCGTCGTCACGTTCAAGAAATCGGACGAGTTGCGCAAGGCCGTGCTCGCGACGCCGAACGACCGGTTGCTGGTGGAGACCGACGCGCCGTACCTGTCGCCGGAACCGTTTCGGAATCAGAAGGTCAACGAACCGTCTCTCGTGGTCTACACAGCGAGGATCGTGGGGCAATTGAAGGGTTTGTCGTACGACGAGATCGATGAACTCGTCACCCGAAATGGGGAGCGGTTCTACGGCTGGGAAGATTGATCCGTTTGCAGTCGCGCTAAGCACTCAGGCGGATCGAATGTTCCATACGTTCGTTCGGGCCAGGCATGTCGAGCGTGGTCGCCTTGGCGCCGGCTTTGGTCTTACCGACCTGTTCGAGCAGCATCGACCAGGTTTCCCGCTGATATTTCAGCAGCTCGATGGCTTCGTCCATGGGAGCAACCTCGTGGTCGACGTTCGCTTCGATCAGCTTCTTGTAGACGTAGGTGTACAGCGCCGACAGACGGTCGCAGAGCTCCGGGAAGAGGTCGCGCTTCAGCGAGCAGGTCATCTCGCTCAAGATTTTCTGGACGCGGCCGATGCTCGCGTAGCTGGTATCGTAGTCCTTGGCGAGTATCGCGACGCGGGCCTGCTCAGCGAAGCGCACCGCGCCGTCGTAGAGCATGAGCTGCAGTTGCTCGGGCGTCGCCGTCATCACGCGCGTCTTGAGATACTGTTGTGCTGCGTTTGCATTCATCGCCATGAACTATCGGTTGATGACCGGGCCTAAGTTGAGGAGTAGCTTAGCGGTTGGAACGAAGCCAGCGCCGATTGCTGACTTTGCAATCCAGAGATGACCGATTCCATGTTCGCGAACTGTCGCTGCAGGCGCTCGCGCTTGGCCGTCAAAACCTTGTCCAGCGACTCGATCCGGTCTCGGAAGTCGTCGGCACGATCATCGAGCGTGTCCTTCGTTCGCTTGATGATGCCGTCGACCGGGTCGGTGATCTTCGACAGAGATTTTTCAAGCAGCCACCCGAAGCCGCGACCGATGGTCTGCGTGCTGTTCTGGGTGATGACCGCGCCAGTGATCGTCGTCAGCGCGCCGACTGTGTTCGTGGTGCCCAGCCCGTCGGTTGTCGTGCCGTTGGCGATGGTCGGGCCGTTGGTTGTCGTGGTTGTGATAGTGGCGCCACCCGTGACCACATTGTTGATGGGTGTTCCGCTGGCGGACAGGCCGTTGGTGAGCACGCCACCGGTCGTCACCTTGGTCGTTGTGATCTTGTCGGTGGACGTGAAGAGTTTCTCGACCGCAACCGCATCCTTGGCGTAGACGCCGCGGAACTTCTCCTCGTCAAACTCCAGGACGCCACCATCGACAATCCTGATGCCCACATCGCTCAGTATGCGGTACTGGCCCGTGCCAACCACGACGCTGTTGAGCGACTCGTAGAGGGCGTTCTCGATGCCCTGCATCGCGCCTTCCCCCATCAGCATGCCGCGTTGGAGTGTATCAGGGTCGAACTTGGTCAGCTCGTTAACGCCTGCGATCGTGTCGTTAAAGCCGTCGACGTACTCCTGAACCGTCTTCACAAGGTCGTCAGCGTTTTTCACAACGTTAAGCGACACAGCGTTTTCACTGACCGAGTGCAGCTCGATGTTCACGCCCGGCAACACACCGCTGAGCTGGTTGCTTGAGCCTGTGACGAGCAGTGGGTCAGCCCCGCCCGACCCACCGACGAAAACTGCGGCGTCTTGCGCTTCTACGAGTGAACGGGTGCCGAGTTTGGTCGCGCCCGCGTCGAAGACAATGCGACCATTGCGCCCACTGTTGAGTGCGGTCAGTGAAAGGCGGAACGGCGATGCGCCCGAACCATCGTTGATCACACTGGCGGTTACGCCGAACGAAAGGTCGGTGAACTTGGTCTGGATGTCTTTCAGTGTGTCGGTTGCTGAGACGGTGATCGTCTTCTCGAACGAACCGTCGATCGTCGCATTGCCGACCGTCGCCGCTTGCCCGCGAATGTTGAGGTTGCCCGCAACCGTGCCGGTTGAGTCCTCGATTTTGAGCTTCCCGGCGCCATTTCCAGCGTCGGTAACAAGCAGGCCGTCGCCGTTGGCGTTCAGGCCGACCGTCACACCGATTGCGGTCGTCTTAGCGTTGATGGCGCCCATCACCTGGCCAAGCGTTGTGTAGCCAGCGTTGCTGATGTCGACATTGGCGACGTTGCCATTGGACCCCGTGAACTTCATCTTGCCCGCGGTGACGCCTTTGCCACCGTTGAGGCTTGAGAGCAGCGAGTTCTCGTTGACCCATTGCCGCTGAAGATTCTTGCCGATCGCTGCCGGCTGGGTGTTGGTGAACGTGCCGTTCAGGCCCAGAGATGTCGCCGTTCCGAGCGTAACGTCCTCGATGATCAGATCACTGGTCCCGCCCGAGCCGTCGGTAATCTGGATGCCGTTCCCGGAGTCCTTCACGCTGGCCTTGACTGAAAACCCACCCGCGGTGGTGTTGTTGATCGTGTCCAGAACGTCCTGCATCGTCTTAGCAGCGCCGAGGTCGATCGTTGCTGCGGTGCCCGAGCGGTCGGTGATCTTCAGTTGGCCGAGTGTCAGGCCTGCGCCACCGTTAAGCGTCTTGAGCATGACGGTGTTGAGACTGGACAGGACCTGCGTTCCGTTCACCGTGCTGCCACCGGGCGCCGCAGCGAGAATGCCGAGGTCTGCAGCGGCCTTAGAGCCGTTCAATGCGGTGATCGAGAACGCACTGCCACCGCTGGAGGTATCGTTGACGGTCAGCCCGTCACCGGTTGCGTTAATGCTGATCTTGACCTTGCCACCGGTCGCAGCGTCCACCTCGGACGCGATGTCGGCCACGGTCTTGGCAGCGGCGAGGTTGATCTCGTACGAGCCGCCGTCCTTTGTCGTGATCTTCAGGTCGTTGCTGCCCGTTCCCGAGGCCCTCCGCACACCGAGGCCGTCGTTCAGCTTGGACAGGGAGGTCGTCGTCGCAAGGCTGTTGATGTCGGTGCCGGTCAGTGTCGAACTGGCCACACCGGTAGACGATGTGATGATGCCCAGGCCCGCAGCGGTCTTTCCTTCGCCCATGTCCTGCACGACGAGGTTCTGCGATGTCGAGCCGGTCGCGTCAGTCAGGACCAGCTTGTCGCCTTTCACTTCGGCCTTGATGCGGACGTCGAGCGATGAGTTGATCTTTTTGATGACGTCGTCGACGGAGACCGCGCCGGTCGCATCTATGACCGCCGTCGCGCCCGAGCGGTCGGTTATGCGGAACAGGCCGCGTGTGACGCCCGTACCACCATTCAGATCGGCCAGCATTGTCTCGGTGTCGACTTCCCCACCACCCATCTCAACACTGAGTGTGCCCGCGCCGACCTTCTGCGTATTGAAGTCCGCAAATCCAGTGGAGACGGTCTGCTGTGCGGTGACCAAACGTGCGACGCGGAAGCTGTACGACCCGATCGCAGCGCCAGGGCTGGTGGTCGCTGATAGGACGTTTTCGTTGCTGCTGGTGGCGGTGGACGCGTTGAATGTGCTGGGCCGCTGCAGCGACAGCGTGTTGTTGCGGATCTTGGTGATGTTATCCAGAAGCGCCTGATAGGCCTTCTTCTGGGTCTCGGTCTGCGTGACGCGCGTTTGCAGCCTGGTCTTGGGCCGCTCTTCGAGCTTCATCAACTGATCGATGATGGCTGCCGAATCGATGCCCGTGGCAAGACCGGTGCTGCTGGTGATTGTCGGCATAATAACCCGCCTCTAGACGATCAATCGTCTAAAACGCCACGGCGAAACAGCAATTGCCATGCTTCGGGGGTAATTCCGTCGCGGTAGTCAGCGCCCTCACGATCGGTGTCGTCGGGGCTGGTGGACTGATAGCAAGTTCGCGTCGTCGTTTCGTCCATAATGCACTCCACGGCCGCCAATGCGAGAAACCGTTCGTACGCCCGGCGGACCCTGCGAAGGCGACACGCGGTACTGGAAACGTTCGTTGATTCGCCTTCGATTCCTCCAACCATGCACTAGTTATCGGAACGCTGGCGGGTCGTCCGTGAGCGAAAAGGGTGGACGACGAAGTTGAGGCTGGCTAAACTTCACCCCGACCCTATGTGAATCACGCGGGGAGCATCTGGAGCCACGCGGAAAGCAATTCCCTTGGGCTTGTCCATCCGACTTGCTGCTCCGACTTATTTGCTAACTCTCTCATAACACTTACCCTCATGCGACTCATGGCAAAAATCGCTCGAACCTCGAAAAGCGAACCGCTGAACCGTTCCCTCCACGCCGCCAAGTCGGCCAAGCAGGACGAGTTTTATACGCAGTACGTCGACATCCAGAAAGAGGTCGAGGCGTATTTGGAATTTGACCCCGACACCTTCCGCAACAAGATCGTCTACTGCAACTGCGACGATCCGTTCGAGAGCAACTTCTTCAAGTACTTCGCCGCCAACTTCAACAAGCTTG
Organism: Tepidisphaerales bacterium; assembly: GCA_038223165.1. Lineage (GTDB taxonomy): Bacteria > Planctomycetota > Phycisphaerae > Tepidisphaerales > Tepidisphaeraceae > DASYHQ01. The sequence goes on along the minus strand of JBBRHE010000050.1, from coordinate 845 downwards.
GCCTCAAGAAGCTCATCACCACCAGCTACGACGGTTCACCCATCGCCGGGCAGGGCGTCTTGTTTCCGGAATACGACCAGGGAGACAGCAAGCGTCAGAAGCCGCATTCAATCGCAGTCGCGGTCGAGATTGAGGAAGTGACCGACCTGAACGGCGACGGTGCCACGGGAATCGAAGACGTAAAACTCTTTTTAGAACGAAATCCCCACAGTCGCACAGCGCTCAAGGGTGGCGGTGATTTCCGCAGCGCCGAGTGCGCCGAACTCCTCAAACAAGCCGACATCGTCGTCACCAACCCGCCATTCTCCCTCTTCCGCGAGTACGTCGCGCAGCTTGTGGAGCATGGGAAGAAGTTTCTGATCATCGGGAGCAAGAACGCGGTCACCTACAAGGAGATCTTCCCGCTCATTAAAGGGAACAAGATGTGGGTTGGCGCGGGCTTCGCCAAAGGCAATGCCTATTTCAGCATTCCTGTGGAAAGGGCGAGAGAGTTCGCCAACGGCGTCTATGACAAGAGCACCGGACTCGTAAAGTTTCGCAACGTAGGTTGGTTCACGAACCTAGACCATCGTCGACGCCACGACCCGCTTGAAGGTATGACCATGGCGGACAACCTGCGGTTCAGCAAGCATAAAGAGATCAAGGGTAAGAAGGCATACGACCGGTACGACAACTACGATGCGATCGAAGTCCCGTATACCGACGCGATCCCGAGCGACCACGACGGAGCAATGGGTGTCCCTATTAGCTTCCTCGACAGGCACAATCCGGAGCAGTTTGAGATTTTGGGAATTACTGACCGCGACAATAACTCAGGTCTCAAAACGAAAGAATACTCAGAGGCG
>JBBRHE010000049.1:0-19400 GCA_038223165.1 Tepidisphaerales bacterium | reverse complement strand
TTGCCATGCGGACCGATGGCGTGGAAAGCTTTGCTCGACCTCGACTTCATTCAGGATCTGCTGCAGCACGCCCTCACCGTCGGCCTTGGGCTCGCCTTTGAGCTCGATCGAGATGGTCAGCGTGACCTTCTCGTCCAGCGACACACGGGCGAAGTCGACGTGGATTACCTCGATGCCGAGGTGGTCGTACTGCACTTCCTTGATCAGGACCTTTTCGCTCTTGCCATCGATGGCGATGTCGAACAGGTGCTGGCCGTGGTTGAGGTACCCGACGACTTCCTTCTTGGGAAGGGTGACCGGGATGATGGCCTCTTTGTGACCATAAACGACGCCCGGCAGTTTGCCGGCATCGCGCAGACGCTTGTTCGCGCGCGAACCGAGCGCCGTGCGGGCCTCAGCGGAAACTTGTGCGGATTTGCTTGCCATAAGAACCTCTCAATAAGTTGCCAGTTACCAGTTGCCAGTTGCCAGTCAGGACTGGCTGGCCGCGTCACTTCGTTGCATTTCACTGGCAACTGGCAACCGGCAACTGGCAACTTATTCCTTACCTTGCTCCGTCCTTCGCTGCTCCCTTGAAGAGCGCGCTGACCGATTCGTTGTGGTGAATGCGATAGATCGCTTCACCGAGCAGTGCGGATACGTCCAGCACCACCATGCGATCCTTGATCGCGTCGCAGCGGTCGAGGATCGGGATCGTGTTCGTCACGGCGATTTTCGTGAACGGCGTCGCCGCCAGGCGTTCGATCGCCGGGCCGGCGAATACGCCGTGTGTCGCGGCGATGTACACGTCGAGCGCGCCCTGTTCCTTAACCGCCTCCACGGCCTTCGTTACCGTGCCGGCGGTCGTAATCATGTCGTCGACGATCAGGCAGTTCTTGCCCTTTACGTCACCTATGATGTGCGCGACCTCGGTCTTCGTGCCGCTTTTGCGGCGTTTGTCGATGATGCAGATCTCACCACCCATCATGTTGGCGTAGACCTGCGCCCGCTTCACATTGCCAACATCGGGTGATACGAACACCCAGTTGTCGAGCTTCAGGCTCTTGAACCACTTGCTCAGCACCGGACCGGCGTTGAGGTGGTCGACCGGGATGTCAAAGAACCCCTGCACCTGGGCCGCGTGCAGATCAATACTGACGACGCGGTCGGCCCCGGCGCGTTCCAACAAGTTGGCGACCAGCTTGGCAGTGATCGGTGTACGACCCTCGTCCTTGCGGTCCTGGCGGGCGTAACCGAAGTAGGGGACGACCGCAGTCACGCGGTTGGCGCTGGCACGCTTCAGTGTGTCGATCCAGATGAACAGCTCCATCAGGTTGCCGTTGACCGGGTGACACGTCGGCTGAATGATGTAGCAGTCGCGCCCGCGCACGTCCTCGTCAACCTTCACAATGCATTCGCTGTCCGGAAACAGCTCCGTGCGCCCACGGCCCATGGGCAGCTGAAGGTAGGCGCAAATCTTCTCGGCCAATTCGCGGTTGGCGCGACCGGTGAAGATGCGAAGTTTGTCGGCGTCGAAGGCTGCCATAACTTCAACCACCGCCCAGTGAAGTCATGTCGCTCGTCACGTTGCCACTGACGGCCGTCCCGTCGCGAACCACGCTTTCGCGCGGCACGCAGGCAAATGGCCCGACCACACTATCCCGACCGATGCGACTATCACGGCCGATGAACGTGAACGGTTGGATCACCGTGTCCTGTTCGATCGTCACGCCCGCTTCGATGTACGTGTTGACCGGGCTGACGATCGTGACACCGTTGTTGCGGATGGTGCGCTGAATGCGCTCTTGCATAATCGCGTCGACCTCGGCCAGTTGCGTGCGGTCGTTGGCGGCCATCACGTCCTCGGCGGTCACCGCTTGCACGGCGGCGATCTTCTTGCCCTCGGCGCGCAGGATGCCGTAGATGTCGGTCAGGTAGTATTCGCCTTTGGCGTTCTCGTTCTTCAGCTTTGTGAACGCGTGCAGCAGTTCGGTCGTCTTCACACAGTAGTAGCTCGGGAAGACTTCCTTGATCTCGCGCTGCGCCGGTGTCGCGTCGGCTTGTTCGATAATCTCGACAAAGTCACCGGCGGTGTCACGAATGATGCGGCCATACCCGTACGGGTCGTCCAGCACCGCTGTCGCCATACTGGCGGCGGCTTTTTCGTCGTGGTGCGCCTGACGCAACGTCTTGAGCACCTCGCCGCGAATCATCGGGCCATCACCGGCGAGAATGAACACGTCGCCCGGGTGCTTTTCCAACTCGGTCTTGCACATCCTGGCGGCGTGACCGGTACCCAGTTGCTCGGTCTGCTCGACCCAGGTAATGCGCTTGTCATGCTCGAACGAAGCCATCACTTCATTCTTCCCATGACCCACCACGACCACGACCCGAGCCACCCCCGCGTCATAACAGGCTTGCAGGACGTGCTGCAGCATCGGTTTGCCACACACCTCGAGCAGTGGCTTGGGCCGCGCGGATTTCATCCTCGTGCTGCGACCGGCGGCGAGGATGATGGCAGATAAAGACATAAGGATGAAGGATCAAGGCTGAAGGGTGAAAAAGGCGGCGGACGGGACGATCCCGTATCAGCCTACATCCTTCAACTTTCATCCTTACGGGGACAAGCTACCCCGCATGGATTCGAACCATGACAAAGTGGACCAAAACCACTTGTGCTACCGTTACACTACGGGGTAATCGCACGAGCGAGCAGGGTGGTCTAACCATCCCAAACCACTCGAGTTATGCAAGCGAAGGTTGACGCGATCCAAAGAGGCGTGATACCGTTCGCGGCGACGAATAGTCCCGGAGGCACGAGTCGGTTGAAACCGCGGTGGGGGGCTGATCTTACGACCGCCACCCTCCGACCCGTCATGTCTACCCACCCGGCAACACACCGGGCCTCTCGACAAATGCCCCGTCGATGGGGAACTTCCAACTATCCTACGGTCGGGGGGAAATCTGTCAAGATAACCAGGTCCTGGAGAGGTGATGCTCGCTTCCAGCCCATTTAGTGGCGCTTGCGCAGGACTGCGGGTGTTTGTGCCTCGAAGAACATCGCGAACCTGCGTACGCGCCGTAACTTGTGGCGCAACGCGGAGTTCGTAACCGTTGGAGGCATCTCCTTGTATTCGTCGGTATATTAGTCGGTGAATTTCAGCCCGGGAAGCTTTTCTAGCACTTCTGCCGCTCGAAGGGATTTTACGACGGAATCGGCGTCCGTGAACCGTTCTGCGGGCACCGACGACGCAACCGCGAGGGTTTTGAACCCCGCAGCGCGGACCGCCGTCACGACTGGGGGGGCGTCCTCGACGATCAGGCAGTCGGCCGGTGAGAGCTTGATGTGGTGATGCGCCGCCAACTGGTTCATCGCCAGCTTGTATCCCGTCGGGTCGGGCTTACCGACCGACACATCCTCGGCGGCGACGATGACGTCGAAGCAATCGCGAAGTGACACACCGAGCAGCATGGCCTCGATCTCGTCGCGCAGACCACCTGAACAGATCGCCAGTGGATAGTTCCGCCACAACCCGCGAACGAACGCTTCGACACCCGGCAGCGCTTGAAAGCGCCGCTGTTCGATCAGGTTCATCATCACGCGACTCTTGCGAACGAAGACCGCCAGCGCCACACGTGGTTCAAGCGGTTTGGCATGCGTCGCAAAGATGTGCCGGATCGCGTCGCGGTCACTGACGCCCAGCAGTTCGTTGTAATACTCAGTTTCGGTCAGCTCGATGCCGTATTCGGTCAGCGTCTCGTGAAACGCGAGGAAGTGCAGGGGCTCGCTGTTGACGATGACCCCATCAAAGTCGAATAAAACCGCGCGCGGCCAAGTGGACATGGAAAGGAGACGCTAAGGGTGAGCCGACTGAATTACAAGGACGCCGGTTGATCAAGTGAGTCTCAGACGGAGGTCGGAACCAAACGCCCCTCCGTCATCCTGAGGGATTTTTTAGGAAAGTTTCATTTGCGCCCAAGCGTGCTCTGGCGCGCACCGAGATAAAATGAAAAATGATGGATCGGTAAGGAAATAACGGTGAATTGTGCACGGCCGAGCGTCGCGGCGCGCACTGATGGAGTAAGAGGTAGAACCAGGAATCGTTTCGTGGACGACGACGGTTCAAGCGGAAAAGTGCTCTTTGAAAAGTGAATAGGCCGTTGCATCGATCAGACAGGCAACGCGCCGGTGCTACACCTCAGGCGTAGGGGCGATGAGGTAGTCAATCGTCACCGCCGATGTTCCAGCATGTTCCAGGATGTCATTAAAAAGCGTCGAAGTGCTTCCCTGGACCGCCGTCGAAAGGCGATGGTGCAAATTGGTGCAGAATGGTGCAACTTTGAGGATTTTCTCTTCGCTAACCCGCCGTTTTTTTCACGATGTCTACAAATACGACCACCCCATTGCCTGATCGGTCGTGCGGAACATCGTTGCACGAGCGTTCTTGGACAATGGGGTGGACGCGTCCGTCGGAAAAAAACGACGGACCGGTTCATCGCCGGGGAGATTTTAGCGGCCGATGTTCGACACGCCTTGCGGGTCGACCTCAGCCGAGGCTTTGCAACCAACGAGGGCAGTGCCAACCATGGCACAGACGATCAGCGAAAGAATGACTCGAAACATGATGTTCTCCTTGCCCGGTTTGGGGGCGCTAGTGATGAGTCTCCCCAAGCAAGCGCCATGCCGTTGCGTTCGCCAGACGAAGCGTTACGGTTATCGGGCGCGTCCCGTATGATGGGTGCATCTATGCAAGGGGATACAAACGATACTGACGTTATCGTGCTCGGCGACCACTCTTGCACGTACATCGCTGCGACACTGCTTGTGGCCCATGGGGTGCCACGGGTACGACATGTGGTCATCCCTACCGACCCACCTGCGAATCGGGCCGTGCTGATTAACCCCGACTTGTTCAAGCTTCATAAATTGCTGACCCCATTGCGCGAAGCGATCCCGGTCACGCCAGTGAATGGGGTGCAATTTCTCTGCGACGACCGGGACATCTCGGGCAAATATTCTGACGAAGCGCCGATCGCGTACGTGGCGCGTCTGCTCGATGTGAACCGAGCGGCTGAGCGGCTCGCGGAGCAGGCGGGTGTAAAGATCCAACGACCGGTGAAACTGGTGGTGGGACGGACGAACCCGCAGGGAGTTGAACTCCAGATCGACGGTGTAACCACGCGCGCGACGGCGTTGATCGTGGGCGGAGACCTGCCCGAAGCCTGCAAACGCCGACTCGGTATTCCACTGTCATGGGACACGGATGTCGAGAGGCGGTTGTACTTCGTCGAGCTACCGACGACCGCGTCCCAGGCAGATCCCGGGCAGACCCTGATGTCCTTGGACTTGAAGGGGACGATGCAATGGGCATGGATGCTTTCGACACCGGATGCGCGGCACCTCTTTGTCGAGCAAAGTGGAAATCGGCGCGAGCCCATGGCCATGCTGCAACACTGGGCCAATGTGCTGACGTCGCATGGAATGCTCCAGCAGACGACGATCGACGCGAAGCGCATTCAGTGCATTCAGGCGCCGATCGCTGGCGCCCTGTCGCAGGACAGTGTCTGCGACCGGACAGTGCTGATCGGACCGGCGGGGGGGTTCTTCGGCGCGTCCGGTGAAGACGTCTTTCCGAGTGTCTGGTCTGCGATTCACGCAGCTCAGGTGATGCGCGAAGCCTTGAAGAAAAGCCTGCTTCAGGATGCCTTGGACGAGTACCGTTCCTGCTGGCGGACCGAGCTTGGGGTGTACCTCCAAGGCCCACAGCAGAACCTGAGGTTATTACTTCCGATGATCTACCGAAACGCCGCTATGACAGCTCGGCTGGCTGTTGCCATTTTGGCCGGTAAAAGTGTCATCCATTGAGTGACCGTCTGATAAGATCAGTCGTACCGAAGTTAGGATCGGGACGTGCTGCGAAAAATGGCGAGTCTGGGTAATATGGGTAATATTTTGACCGGCAGGAATTGTCGGGTCGCGTGAAAAAATTGCCGAACCATTTTCGGCGTTATCGCGTAAGTTGATTGATAACAGTTGTTTAAGTTCAATTAAAGCGTCGCGCAGAATGTTCAAGAGCAGGCAAAAGCAGCGTCGATAGCAAAAGGGTCGGAGACGAATGCGTCGTCGTCGACACACGGGTCGCAAGGTGACGGAGTCGCCGGCCCGAACGGTCAGACAGAGTTGGCCCTCGCTTGGGGGCCTGTGGAGTTAAATCATGAGCAGCATCAACGGTGTCGGTGGCAGCAACCCGATCGACCGCGTCACGTCCAACCCCATTCGCAAGTCGATCCCAACCGACGCGACCCCCAAGCCCGCAGCGACCGATCGCCTGGAGCTGTCGGGACTGAGCGGTCTACTGAAGACGGCCCAGAAGAACGACATCCGCGTCGACAAAGTCGCCGAGATGAAAGCCGCCATCGCCGACGGCACCTACGAGACCGACGAGAAGCTGGACGTCGCGACGGACAAGCTTCTGGATGATTTGCTGAAGTAAAAAAGGGAGCCACGAAGGCGCAAAGGGACGAAGAGACACGAAGAAAAGCAGAGCACTTTGGCTTAATCTCCTTAGTGTAGCCTTCGTTCCTTCGTGACTTCGTGCCTCCCCCGATTCTATGCCGTTCTGAAACTGTCTGCGCTCGCGCGCGTGACGGGAGTGCATGTCTACATCCCGTGCGCTGGTGCGCACGGGTCGAACCACTTACAATCGCACGTCTCATGTATCGAACGTTCGTCATTCTTCGCCACACGTTCTTCGAAGCCCTGGTCCAGCCGATCTACTCGCTGTTGCTGGCGATCGGTGCTGCGATCCTGGTTGTCTTCGCGCTGCTGCCGTTCTTCACGCTGGGTGAGGACACGATCATGTTCAAGGCGGTCGGCCTGGACATCATCCTGCTGCTCGTCCTGCTGTCGACGCTCTTCGCGACGAGCAAGTCGGTCTTCGACGAGATCGAGGACCGCACGATGCTCACACTGATGAGCAAACCGATCCAGAAGTGGGAGGTGCTGGTCGGCAAGTACCTCGGCATCATCGGCGCTGCGTTGTTGGCGGTCGTCTTGCTTGGCGCTGTGCTGTGCCTGGCGACGTGGATGCGGATTCCGGGTGACTATCAGTTACGCGTCAACTCGATCGACAACCGTGACATTCAGAACCTGCTCGAATGGCGACAGATGCACCTGGCGGGCCTTTACCCGAGCCTGCTGCTGGTGTGGCTGCAGGTAAGCGTGCTGGCGGCGATCGGTGTGGCGCTGTCGACGCGGTTCTCACTGGTCGTGAACTTGCCGACCGTCATCATCCTGTACATCGCTGGCAACCTGACGCGCTTCCTGCTGCCGATCAGCTTCAGTGGTGACGACGCGGGAACGCCACTGGCGGACCGGTCAATCGTCGTGAAGGGTCTGGCGTACGTGCTCAGTCTGTTGCTGCCATACCTGGAAGCGTTCGACTTGCGGTCATTGACGATCTACAAGCCGATCGCGTTGGCCGGGACGCAATTCGCGGCCAACCCGCAGGCGGTGGAACTGGGGACCATCTGGGGTTACTTCGGCATTGCCACGATCTACGGCATCGCATACGCGGCGTTTGCGCTGGGCGTCGGCATGTGGATGTTCCAGACCCGCGAACTGGGTGGGGCCGAAGGGTAAGCGATCGGTAGATACTGCGCAGCAGGCAGCTAAACGGCTTCGGCAGCCGGAACGTCGGATGTCGCCGCTGCGAGCGTCGGGGTTTTGACGTCGACGCTCTTACCGGTCTCGGCGCTCTTGTAGAGTGCTTCGATCAGGCTCATCAAGATCGTCCCCTGCGCCGGGCCAACCATTGGATTCGTGTCGTTGACGATGCAATCGCGAAAGTGCCGGAGCAGGGCCGCGTGGCCCGCAGTCTTGGGGAGCTTGAGCGCCGTTTCCTTGGCGTTGGTCCCGTCAAACCCGTGATACAGTAACGGCCCACGTGACGTGTAGACCTCGACCGCGCCACCGTCACCGAACAGCCGACAGACCGTGCCGTTCTGCGTCGGGGCCTGGTTCATCGCCCATGACGAGACGAGCTCAAGGCTCACGTCCCCCTCGAACCGCACGATGGCCGCTGCGGCGTCTTCGACGTTGCCACCCGTTAGCTTCTCGAAGCGTTTGTGGGTGACGCAGTAGACATTGGTCGGCGTCGGTTCACCGAGCATGGACCACGCGAGATCGAGTAGAGGGAGGCCCAGATCGATCATCGAACCCCCCCCTGACTTTTCAGGATCGGTGTACCAGCCAGTGCCCGCAGGCACACCGCGCGTGCGCGTCCAGGTGGCGCGGGCGTGGTAGGGTGTGCCGGCGTACCCCTTGGAGACCGCCTGATGGGCCGCCTGCTCGGCGGCGCCGAAGCGGCGCTGCAGCGCGTACAGCAATACCTTCCCGTACTTCGTCGCGGCGTTGGCAAGCTGCTTGGCCCCTTTGATTGTCGGCGCAGGTGGCGGCTCGATGACAACATGCTTGCCGGCCTTCATCGCGGCGGTAGCGAACGCGACGTGCTGGTCGGTCGGCAGGCAGATGCTGATCGCGTCGATCTCCTTGTCGGCGATCAACTCCTGCGCGTCTTCATACGGCCGAACCGGACCACCCACCGCCGCGACAAGCTTGGCGCGGCGTTCAGGAATCAGATCCGCGACCGCAACGATCTTGTATCCACCGGCTCTGCGATAACCCTCTACGTGCCGCTGCCCGGGCCAACCACCACCCGCAATGCCAACCTTCAATGCGCCTGCCATCGTGTCGTCTCCTCCGTGGGTCGGGCAGTCTAAGCGGTATGGCGGGTGGAATGAAGAGACGCGAAGGCGACGGCCACAAAGGAGTCGCAAAGGAAAGACGAAAGCGAGGATTGTGGCTGGATGATTGTCAGCAAGCCAGTTCATCAAGAATCAATCCTCGATCCTCCGACGGCACGGTTATCATTCGCGACTTCGCGCCTCTTACTTTGGATAACGGGAGACGACCGAGATATACTCTGACTATGGCGTTGACCCGCGAGCAGTTCGCCGAGCAGGTTGTTCGGCACGTCTCCCAGAAATTTCCGCTCGTCAAGATGTCGCGCGGCCCGCAACCGTTCACGATGAAGGTTAACGGGCACATCGCGTCGCTCGAGAACATCTACCGCATCAGTCAGATGAGGCCCGACGAGTCGAACCACCACATCGATCGTTGGGTGGTCGAACTGCTCCGCGCCGGCGAGGGCATGCCCGACCAGGGTGGCACGCTCGACGAACTGCGCGAGCGCATCCTGCCGATGGTTCTTCCGGCGCCAGCGACCAATGCAGCGACGATCAGCCAGTCGGTCGTCGAGGGGTTGAACGTCGCTTACGCGATCGACAACGACCGCACGATCGCGTACATCCCGCAGGCACATTTCGAAAGTTGGGATATCTCGGTCGACGACCTTCACCAGATCGCGCTGAAAAACCTGATGACCAAGAGTGAGGCGCTCGAAGCGCAGGTTGCCCAGGACGAGGACGGCAACGTCAGTCTGATCCTGTTCCAGAAGCTTGATGGCTACGACGCCTCGCGCTTATTGCTACCCACACTTCATGAAAAGCTAAGCGGTTACCTCGGCAGCCCGTTTATCGCAGGGGTTCCGAACCGGGACATTCTGCTTTGCTTCCGCAATGACCCGAAGACCGTCGCGAACCTGAAGAAACAGATTGGCGATGATTTTCAAAGCATGCCGCATCAGGTAACAGACAAGCTCTTCCTCGTCACGCCGGACGGCATCGCGCCGTTTGGGTGAATATAGAAGTTTCGAACTAATCGATGGCTTCGACGTGCCCCGCGATCATGCGTTGCTGTGTGCCGTTGGACTGACGGACAAGCAGCCGCCCGATCGAATCCAATCCTTCACATTGCCCGACGACTGGCGGCTCGTTTGGCGCTGTAGTGATCTTTACTCGCCGACCGACAAGTGAGTGGTGGACATCGTACCGTTTCAGCATCGCCGCGAACGATTGCTCGCGGCGATGAGAGAGCGCCGTTAGCAAATGATGCGCGATCGTCGACAGTACGTCGGTCATGTCCAAATCCTCGGCCGCCAACTGTGACAGGGACGTGACCTTGTTTCGTAAGTTGGCGGGCACGTCGCGCTCGGTGACGTTGACGTTCAGACCCAAGCCGATCAGGTCGACCTTATGCGCCCGTTCGCAGAGCAGGCCCGCCAATTTGCGATCTGCAGCCAGCAAGTCGTTAGGCCATTTCAGTTTGACGAGGTCGTCGATCTTCAGAATCTCCGACACCGCATCGCGTACGGCTAACCCCGCGATGAGTGGCAGACCATGAGGCGCGACACCTTCCTCGATCGGCAACGCGAACGTGACGGTGAGCGAACCGCTTCCCGACCACCACGTGTTGCTGCCGCGCCCGCGGCCGGCGAGTTGGTGACCTGTCAGGACGACCGCTGGGGCGTACAGGTCACCGCGCTCACGAAGGGCAAGGGCATGATCGTTCGTGCTACAAAGACGGGGGAACCAGTGAAGCCGGAAGGGCTTGATCAAGTTACGCAGGCGGCGGAGGTCAAGGGGCATGATCTATCCGTGCAGAGTGATAAGTGTAGAAGCGAAGGCATTGCGCTTTCATTCTGCACTCTGCATTTAGTTTCTTAACCTTCCAACACCACCAATAGATCGCGCGCGGTGACAATTGTTCCCGGCTTCACATGCACCTCAGCGACCGTGGCATCGCGCGGGGCGTAGACCGCGGTTTCCATCTTCATCGCTTCGATGCTCAGCAAGCGCTCTCCAGCCTTGACCTGCTGGCCCTTCTTCACGGCGACGCTCGATACTTTGCCGGGCATGGGCGCGCCGATCTGGTCGAGGTCGTCGGAATCGGCCTTGGGATTCTTGTGGAGTTTTCCTTCCAGCGAACGGTCCGCGACCGCGACCTCGCGGGGTTGGCCGTTCAGTTCGAAGAAGACGGTGCGCGTACCGTCCTCACGGGCGTCGCTGGTGGTCAGAAATTTGATCAGCAGTGTCTTGCCCGGCTCGATCTCGACGCTGATCTCCTCGCCAGCCTGCAGGCCGTACCAGAACGCGTTCGTCGGGATGACGCTCGTGTTGTCGTACGTCTTCATGTGCTTGTCGTAATCGAGGAAAACCTGCGGGTACATCAGGTACGACATCACGTCGACGTCGCGCGCCTCGTGGCCGAGTTTGCCCTTGAGTTCTTCTTTGACCTTGGCGAAGTCGACCTTCGGCAGCTTACTGCCCGGGCGGTAGGTGAACGGCTTTTCACCCGCGCTGTCGAGGATGATTTTCTGCAGCACCTTCGGCCAGCCACCCGGTGGTTGACCGAGATAACCTTGCAGCATTTCCACGACACTCTTGGGAAAATTCAGCTTGCCCTTGGGTGCCAGCACGTCCATGGCGGTCAAGTTGTTGGTGACCATGAAGAGTGCCAGGTCGCCGACCACCTTGCTCGACGGTGTGACTTTGACGATATCGCCGAGCATTTCGTTGACGGTCGCGTAGGCTGAGGCGATCTCGTTCCAGCGATCACCCAGGTGCAGGCTCTTGGCTTGCTGGCGAAGATTGGTGTACTGGCCACCTGGCATCTCGTGCTGATACACCTCGGCGGTTCCGGACTTCATGCCCTCTTCAAACGGATAGTACGCCTCGCGCACGTCGGACCAGTAGTTGGACAGTCCGTTGAGCGCATCGAGACTCAAACCACTTTCGCGCGGCGTGTGCTGCAAAGCTGCGACCAGCGAGTTGAGATTCGGCTGTGACGTCATGCCGCTCATGCTCGCTAACGCCGCGTCGACGATGTCCACACCGGCATCGGCGGCGCGCAAGATGCTGCCGGCGTTAATGCCACTCGTGTCGTGCGTGTGGAAGTGGATCGGGATGTCGATCTCGTCGCGCAGCGCCTTCACCAGCGCGTAGGCAGCGTACGGTTTGCACAGGCCGGCCATGTCCTTGATGGCGAGAATGTGCGTCCCCATCTTCACTAGTTCCTTGGCCATGTTCACGTAGTACTTCAGGGCGTACTTCGTGCGTTTGGGGTCGAGGATGTCACCGGTGTAGCAGACCGCCGCCTCACAGAGCGCGTCGGTCTTGTTGCGGACCGTCTCGACGGCCACCTTCATATTCTCGGTCCAGTTGAGCGAGTCGAAGATACGGAAAACGTCCATCCCATGCTCGGCCGAGCGGATGACCAGCTCGCGCACAACATTGTCGGGGTAGTTGCTATACCCCAGCGCGCTGGACCCGCGGAAAAGCATCTGGAACGGGATGTTCGGGATGCGGGCGCGCAGCTGGTCCAAGCGGTCCCATGGGTCTTCCTGCAGGAAGCGCATCGACGTGTCGAACGTGGCGCCGCCCCACATTTCGAGGCTGAACAGTTGAGGTGTCAGGTGCGAGACGGCGTCGGCGATCTTCAGGATGTCAAACGACCGCACACGGGTCGCGAGCAGTGACTGGTGCGCGTCGCGCATGGTCGTGTCGGTGAACAGCAGCTTCTTTTGTTTACGGACCCACTTGCAGAACTCCTCAGGCCCCATTTCAAGCAGCTTGTTGCGCAGGCCTTCAGGTGGGGCTGCAACCGTGTCGAACTTCGGCACGAACGGAACGGGCAGTTCCTTGCCCTTGATGACCTTCCCTTTCACCTCTGGCCGGCCGTTGATGATCACATCACCGAGGTAGCTGAGAATTTTCGTCGCGCGATCCCGGCGGATTTCGATTTTGAACAGCTCGGGCGTCTTGTCGATGAACGTCGTCGTCGCGTTACCGTTGACGAACTGCGGGTGCTGGATCAGGTTTTCAAGGAATGGGATGTTTGTTTTGATGCCGCGCACACGGAACTCGCGCAACGCGCGGTTCAACCGCTTCACGGCCTCGTCGAACGTCGTGCCACTGGCCGTCACCTTAACCAATAGCGAATCGAAGTAGGGCGTGATGACCGCGCCACTGAAGGCGCTGCCACCGTCCAGGCGGATGCCGAAGCCGGCAGCGCTGCGGTAGGTCGTCAGTCGACCGTAGTCGGGGATGAAGTTGTTGGTCGGGTCTTCGGTCGTGATGCGCGCCTGCACCGCGTAGCCGCGCGTGTGGATGTCTTGCTGTTTCGGGATATTGATCGGCTTGTCGTGAAGCTTGTGACCCTGTGCAATGAGGATCTGGCTCTTGACGATGTCAATGCCGGTGACGACTTCCGTCACGGTGTGCTCGACTTGCACACGCGGGTTCACTTCAATGAAGAAGAACTCCTTCGTGTCCATGTCGACGAGGAATTCGACGGTACCGGCGTTGACGTAGTTCGCGGCTTCGGTGAGGCGTTTGGCAGCCTCACAGATGTCAGTGCGGAGTTTCAGGGAAAGATCGACCGACGGGGCGATCTCAACGACCTTCTGGTGTCTGCGCTGGGCGGAGCAGTCGCGTTCCCAGAGGTGGACAAGGTTGCCGTGGGTGTCACCGAGGATTTGCACTTCGATATGCTTGGCGCGACCGATGAAGCGTTCGAGGAAGACCTCCGTGCGCCCGAAGGCCGCGCCGGCCTCGCGCTGGGCCTCTTCCAGGCGTGGCATAAGTTCTTCGGCATTGCGCACGACGCGCATGCCGCGGCCACCACCCCCGAAGCTGGCTTTGATGATGAGCGGAAAACCGATCTTCTTGGCAGCGGCTTTCACTTCCGCTGGGTCGGAGAGGGCGTCATCGGTGCCGGGAACCGTCGGGACCTTTGTCTTGACTGCGAGCTTCTTGGCGGCGGTTTTATCGCCGAACGTTTCAAGCATGTCGGCGTCGGGGCCGACGAACGTGATGCCGTTCTTCTTGCACGCGCGGGCGAGGTTGGCGTTTTCCGAAAGAAACCCATACCCCGGGTGGATCGCGTCCACACCGTGAGCCTTGGCGACCGCAATGATCGCGTCAACGTCAAGATACCCCTTGACCGGCGAGCCACCCTCCTCAGGACCGATCAGGTAGCTCTCGTCACTCTTAAAGCGATGAAGCGCGAAACGGTCCTCGTACGTGTAGACGGAAACGGTGCCGAGGCCGAGCTCGGTGGCGGCACGGAAGACGCGAATCGCGATTTCGCTGCGGTTAGCGACAAGCAGTTTACGCATGAAGGTGAAGTCCAAAGCGGGGAGACGGTATTTTCGATGCCCGAGAGTCCGGCGTATTGTGGGGAAATGGGGTCCGTTTTCAAGGTGAGGATGGGGGACACCATGTCGGCCTGGCGTACAATCTCGATGTGGACCAATCATTAGACAGCCTTGTTCGAGAAGCGGCACGGCGGCCCGAGGTCGTCGCGGTGGTGGGGAGGGTGTATGCCGACCTCCAATCTCAGATTGACACGCGCAAGCCCGTCTGCGTCGCCAGTGGCAAGTGCTGCCGGTTCGAGGCCTTCGGACACCGCTTGTACGTCACGACGATCGAATTGGCGGCGTTCGTCGCGTCCCTGGAGCGGAAACCGGTCGAGAATTGGGACGGCACCGGCTGCCCGTTCCAGGTAAAGGGGCTGTGCGGTGTTCACCCGATTCGACCGTTCGGCTGCCGTATCTTCTTCTGCGATCCGACCGCAACACAGTGGCAGCAGGACCAATACGAGCAGTTCCATGCCCGATTGAAGGTCGAGCACGAGCGACTGGGCGTACCGTATCGGTACGTTGAATGGCGGGCGGCTTTGGCAGAGTTGGGGTTATCGGCGATGTCGGGGGAGTGAAACGCCTTTGACAAGCGAGCCGACCGGTCGGTACATTCGCATACAACGCGTTTGTCATCAGAGGGTTTCACACCGACCGAGGCGAATACATGAAGCGAGTTGTCCTGTTGATGTTGGCTGCCGGTTCGACGGGTTTTTTTTCAACGGGTTGCGCCACGCCTGCATATACGCCTGCCGAGCGCAACGCGATGATCGCCCGCAACTGGAATTACGAGATCAAGATGGCCAGTGATGATTGGGACAGCATTCTGCTGCTACGCCCGGCCAGTCGTTTGACGATCTGGAACGTGCGGTAGAGAAAGAAGCCAGAAACAGAGAAGCCAGGAGCTATAAGGGAATTTTCGCCGTTGGCGCATTCCCTCGTGGTTGCTGGCTTCTTGCGTTTGGCGATTAGGTGCAGGGATAGCGACGCAAGAGGCGTGGCTAATCGATTGGACAATGACAGTAGCCAGAACGGACGAGCGACGTTGGTCGCGTCTCCCATTCTGGCTTCCAGCTTCTAATTTTTGGCTTCTTGTTTTACGACACGAGGCGCAAATTCGCCTGTGGCTTGCGCCAACCGGTGATTCGGGTGTGCTTTCGCTGGGCGCTTTGAAGGTGTTCGAGGTACTGCGCCAGGGCAGCTTCATCGAACTGAATAAGGAACTGGGGTTGGGCGGTGGTGTTGAGCCGGCGGATGTCGTCGATGAGTTGACGTTTGGTCATGACAGATTTACCTTCGGTAGTGCAACAAAGACGGGCCTGACGTACTGATAACTGCAACGCCGGTAATACCACCGGTCGCGATAGCCAAATCGGATAAGGTCACCTCGAAACTTGAACGGTTAACGGATGCCTCAAACAACGCCGGAAATATCGGACCCGCAGGCTGTTGCAGCCAAGTCCAACGCAGCGGCTGACCCCGCTGGTGACTCGCTGTTGAACCTTTACAAAATGTCGACAACGGCAGGTGTCGGCAGCACCGACTACGTCGCGGTCAACGGTACGTCGATCGTCGCGATCATCCTCGGTGTCGCGAGCCTGCTGACTCTGCTTAGCCCGACGCTGCTCTTCATCCCCATCGTGGGAGTGATCGTCGCGATCCTGGCTTGGCGGCAGATCGGTGAAAGCAACGGCACTCAGACCGGTCGCCTGCTGGCGGGGGGTGGGTTGCTGCTGTCGCTGTTGATCGGTGGTGTGGTGGGGGCCAAAGAATTTTCTGCAGCCTCGCAAGCGAAGGCGGATCGCGATCAGATCGAGCAGGTCATCGTCCAGTTGGGTGACGACGTCCGTGCAAACAAGGCCAGCGAGGCATACGACAAGCTGAGTGAACGCTTCAAGGCAGACGTGCCCAAGCAGGCGTTCGTCACCATTATGACCAGCGCCCGGCAGAACGAGCGGTTTGGCACGCTGCAGGGCATGACGACCCTGTACGACCCATCCAAGCCTGGGCTCGTCCAATTTTTCAACAATCCCACTAATGGTGAGCACACGGCCTCGGCGGCAGGACTGATGAAGTTCGACAAGGTCACCGAACCCCTTCGGCAGACCATGAACTTCCGAAAGGTCGGCGAGACGTGGGAACTGGAAGCGATTCCCGAACTGTTCCCCAAAGCCCCCCCGGGAGGACCGGGAGGACCGGGAGGACCGGGTGGTCCCGGTGGACCTGGTGGTCCTGGTGGACCGCCGGGCGGTATGGAACAACCCGGTGGTGTTCAAGGCCCACCCATTCCGCAATAAGTCCCGGTTTGCACTTTCGATTGCAAAGTTCTTTCAAGGGGCGGGGGCGCAACGTCCGATAAATCGTTAAGACAGAGTGACAATCGGTTCCTTAACTGAGGTGCCGATTTCGCCGATCACTCCGATGGACCCTTTACCCGGTCTATTTGGAGATTGACGATGCTGACGGAACTAAACGGAAAATCGTTCAAGCGGATCGTGGTTGCTGCCGCATGCGTGGTGGCCATGACGGCTGCGGGCTGTGGGCTTAAGGGCTCAAAGGCCGAGACTACCAAGAAGCCTGCCGAGACCGACAAGGTCGCGGACGGCTCGATGTCGCAATTTCTCTTCGACGACATCGAACCCGCATCGGCCAAGGCGCCACACTCGATCGACATCTTCGGTGAGTTCGACGGAGCCTCCAAGACGGGCCCCGTTCGCGCCGCAGCCGGTGACAACGGGTTCCAGCAACACACGTTCGCCGACGAAGGGTTCGATTCGGACGTCGTCGTCGACCCGACCGGTAAGTGGCTGTGCTACGCCTCGACGCGTCACAGCAAGCACCCGGCGTTGTACCTGCAACGCGTGAACGGTCAGTCCGTCACGCAGATCACTGGTGGGCAGGCGGACGACGCTTACCCGGCGTTCAGCCCGGACGGTAAGACGGTCGCGTTTTGCTCGAACCGGACCGGATCGTGGCAGGTATATGTGATGGACATTGATGGCCGTAACGTCGTCCAGGTGACGAACGGAGTGGGTCAGGCGATTAAGCCCAGCTTCAGCCCCGACGGCAAACGGCTGGCGTACTGCGCGATCGGTGGTCGCAGCCAACAGTGGGAAATCTGGCTGGCAAACCTGGATACGAGCGAAAAGCGAATGATCGGTTACGGGCTGTTCCCGAGCTGGTCCCCCGATAAGACGGTCGACCGGATCGCATTTCAACGTGCCCGCCAGCGCGGTAGCCGTTGGTTCAGTTTGTGGACGCTCGACCTGGTTGACGGTGAAGCCAGGCGGATTACGGAAGTCGTCGCTAGCACGAACGCCGCGATCGTCGCTCCGGCGTGGAGCCCCGACGGCAAGAAGCTGGCCTTTGCGACTGTGGTCGACCCCACGGCCGGTCAGGCCAAGTCGCAGCAGGACGTCTGGACGATCAACGCCGACGGCACAAACCGTCAGCGCATGACGGATGGCAGCGGTGTGAGCGTGTCACCTTTCTGGGCCGTCGACAACCGTGTCTACTTCGTCAGCAATCGCGGTGGCACCGAAGCCGTCTGGTCCAGCCGCACCGACGCCCGTGGTGCGATGACGGCAGGGCTATCCGGTGGTGAAGAAAAGGTCGCCGACATCAACGAAGTCCCGGCGGCAGGAAATTGAGAAGTCTGAAGGCTGAATTCTGAAGTCGGAAAAAATGCACGGCATTTCTCTCCTTCAGAGTTCAGACTTCACCATTCAGAGTTGTGTGTTCATTCCGCTTCATGGATGAAGCGAGCGAAGGATCGATGCGGAGCATCGTGTTCATCTTGATCGCAGGGCTGATCGCTCTGCTCGCCGTCGGTTGTGCCAAACCACCGAAGTACGGAACGGAATGGCAACTGACGCTCGGCGACGGTCAACAGTCCGTCTGGGCGGTCGCGCCGGCGATCAACCTCAGTGGTCAACCGAACATCGATCCGCTGTTGCAGGCAGACCTGCTTTATCAGCAGTTGCAGCAGGTGAAGGGCCTGACGGTCGTCCCCGTCAACCGCGTTGCCGAAATCTACGCGAGCCTTGGACTGCAGAAAGTTCAGTCGGTCGAACAGGCGACCCTGGTGTGTGACCTGCTGGGCGTCGAGGCACTAGTCGTGCCGACCATCACGATCTACGACCCCTACAACCCGCCGAAGGTTGGGGCAGCGTTGCAGGTGTTCATCAAGCCTGGCTCGTACAACCGGTCCACAAGCGTCGACCCGCACGACTTGGCCCGCATGGCCTCACCTGGCCAGACCGAATCGCTGCCGCAGAACCCGGACTTTGAGCAGACCGTCGGCATGTTTGACGCTGCCAACGGCACGGTTCGGGAAAGATTGTGGAGTTATGCGGCCGGTCGGAATGATCCGATGGGTCCACTTGGTCGAAAAGAATATCTGATGAGCATGGATCGGTACTGCGGGTTCGTTTACCACGAACTGATCACAGCACTGATCGAGTCACCACGGTTAAAGAAGCCTGTGGCGACGGATTCAAAGCGGTAGGGTGGGCACTGCCCACCGCGTCGCAAGCGATCGAACGGGAACGGTGGGCAATTCCCACCCTACGAATAATCGTGGACGCCCCAAAGCGTTCATTCGCACGAAGACGGGCACCATCTGGAGATTTGTCCATGTCGGCATCGAAGACGTTGAGCCTCATGAAGGGCAAGCATCACTTCTGCTTTAAGTACGAGCCAGGCGAGGAGACGCAGGTGCTCGAGGCGCTCGTCGACCTGGTCAAACGGCGCGACCTTTCGTTCGATTGGTTTGACGCCGCAGTCCTGTCGCACCAGCTTGGTCAGCATTTGTCCAAAGAATTGAAGGCGTATTTGCCGAAGAAAGCTGCGTGAGGTTTATCGGAGTTCGTACGCGGACCTAAGAATCTTCCGGAAACGGGACGTCTTAGAATACCGCAAGCGATTCGGTCACCCTTACGACCGCGGACGAGGATCGGCCGCGTTTGGGCCCTCAGTGCAGTTTCGCCGGCTGCGCTGGAGGCAATTTCTTCCTGATCGTTCTCATCGCGACCGGTACGTATGAACACCGTCACCGCCTTTGCCGCGTCTTCCACCGGCGACACCACCTCGGCTGGCAATCACGCCACCGCGGCTGCTCCGGAAAAAACCTTCTCACCCCTGGTGCAGCAGTTCCTGCAATTCCTGAAGCTCGAAAAGCACTTCAGCGACTACACGGTCAAGAGCTACGGCGCCGACCTGATCCAGTTCGGGCTTTTCCTCGGCGGCGAGATCGGCCAGCCCGCCGGCGCCGCGCCGACGGAGAAGGTCTCGCTCGAGCAGATTGACCAGAAGCAGATCGCC
>JBBRHE010000048.1:0-19479 GCA_038223165.1 Tepidisphaerales bacterium | reverse complement strand
ACGGTCTTCAAGCTTCTTTTCAACCGCGCTCGGCGTGACGACGCCACCACTGACCAATAATCGCAGCGCTTCTTCCACGGTTAACGGCAAGTCGATGACGCCCGATTTGGGCACGACCATTACATATCCACTGAACGCCGTGGGGCTGGACGGGACGAAAACGGTAACCATTTCCTCACCGACGGCGTCCGACAACTGCCGCAGGCCGTTGCCGGTGACCAAGGCGATCGACCAGATCCCGTCCGCGTGCGGTCGGACTGCGACAACGCGGCTACCGGGGAAATGCCCACCACCACTTCGATCAGCGAGCAGAAAATCGGTGATCTGTTTAACGGCCGGGTAAATCGCGCGAATAAACGGCAGGCGCATCACCGCGTCTTCGGCCATGCGGTAGGTCGTCCGACCGATGAAATTGCCGATCAACACACCGAGCAGGTAAACGAGCAGTGTCGCGACGCCTACACCGATCAGCTTCGTTCCAAAAACGTAATTGCCTGTGTACGGCTCGGGCCATGCCCACGCCATCCGTGGATCATCCGGGCTGGGAACCGGGTTGCCGAGCGTCATCCAGAATCGCTGGAACGCAAGAATCACGTAGCGACCCATCGATTCCCAAAGAAAATTCCACGCCCACGTCACCAGCCACAACGTGATGAGCGTCGGCAAGAGCGCCGACAACCCACGGATGAAAAATCTGCGGAAATCCTTGCCGAACGAATCCCCCTTCCGCCGTCGTGGTGGCGCCGTTTGCGGGGTGATGTCGAGCGTCGGTTCAGCCACGATGGGTTATGTGTCGGCAGGCGTTGCGCGGTTCGCGAGCGTTCGGCCTTGTGATACCCCACGCGCACGTGAAGAGCAAACGAATCATTTCTACGACCGCTGGACGATATGCCCGTGAAACAATTAGCCAACGCAGAGACGTAGATAAAAGAACGCAGAGAAAGGCGGAGAAAAACCAAATCAGATTTGATTTTCTCTGCGACCCTCAGCGTTCTTCCCTCTGCACCTCTGCGTTAAATCTCTTTCGAAAGCGCGAGCGGCCTTACACGTCCAAATTCTTCACTTCCAGCGCGTGCTCTTCGATGAACTGGCGACGGCGTTCGACGTCTTCGCCCATCAGGACGCTGAACATCCGCTCGGCCTCGGCGGCCTCGTGAAGGGTGACGCGTAACAGCACGCGGATCGAGGGGTCGAGCGTGGTTTCCCACAACTGGTCGGCGTTCATCTCGCCCAGCCCTTTGAAGCGCTTCACTTCAATGCCGTTCTTGGCAATGCCGTGGATTTCCGGAAGAATCTGCGCGATGCCAGCGACGTTGTGGACCTTGCCTTCACTGTCCAGGGCATAGCGGGTGACCAGCTTTTCACCACTGACGGATTCTTCCTGTGTCAGGTAGTAATCGTCGATCGTCAGGCCCAACGCTTCCAGTTGGGTAAAGAGTTTTTCCAGGTCACGTGTCTCGTGCAGTTCCTGAGCTTTTTTGATCTTCGGTTGACCGTTGGTCGACGGAGCCGGCACAACAGGCGTCGAATGGGCAGTCGGATTGCCGTCCGTCGGCATCGCTGCGGGCGCTTCCACTGGTGCTATCGACGACAGGAACTCGTCGCGCTCCTTGGCGGTCATCAATCGGTCCTTGCCATCAATGACGAAGAAATATTGAGGCAGACTGCCGACGCGCTCGCGGAAATCGAGCACCTGCGCGAAGTCGATCCCGCGCCGCTGGGAGACTTTAACCAACTCTTCCAACTTGCCGAGCAGGTCGACGACTTTCTGCAGTTCCGCCCCTTCGATGCGTTTCGTTTCCAGACCGGTGTCGGTGTCCCGGATGACGAGGCTGGTGCCTTCCAGGCCCAGTGTCGTGTAGATCTCGCGCATTCGCTTGTCGTTCAGGACGTATTCGACCTTCTTCTTGCGTGACACCTGGTACAGCGGTGGCTGCGCGACGTAGACGCGGCCGGCGCGGATCAATTCCGGCATGTGGCGGAAAAAGAATGTCAGCAGCAGCGTACGAATGTGCGAGCCGTCGACGTCGGCGTCGGTCATGATGATGATCTTGCCGTATCGCCGTTTTTCGAGGTTGAAATCGTCGCGAATTCCACAGCCCAGCGCGCTGATGATCGTGCGGATTTCCTCGTGACCCAGCATCTTCACCAGGTTGGCCTTCTCGACGTTCAACAACTTACCGCGCAGGGCGAGGATCGCTTGAACGTTGGAATCGCGCCCCTGCTTGGCCGACCCACCGGCCGAATCCCCTTCCACAAGGAACAATTCGGTCTCTTCGTTCGACTTGCTGCGACAATCCGCCAGCTTGCCGGGTAGCGCGTTGCCTTCCAGGCTGTTCTTCCGGCGAGTCAGTTCACGCGCCTTGCGGGCGGCTTCACGCGCCTCGGCGGCCATCATGCCCTTTTCAAAGATCGCCCGCGCTTCCTTGGGGTTTTCTTCAAGAAACGACGCCAGCTTCTCGTTGACAGCCGACATCACGAACGACTCGATCTCGACGTTCAGCAGCTTGTCCTTCGTCTGGCTTTCAAACGACGGCTCAGGCAGCTTCACGCTGATGACCGCGACCAGCCCTTCGCGCAGGTCGTCACCACTGGGCCGGCTTTCCTTCATCCACCCCTTGGCCTCGGCGTAGCGGTTGATGGTGCCGGTCAGAGCCGTCTTAAAACCACTGGCGTGCGTGCCACCGTCGTGGTTGTTGATGTTATTGGCGAACGTGAGGATCGTCTCGCTGTACCCGTCGTTGTATTGCATCGCCACTTCGACAACGAGCCGTTGAACGGTGTCTTCCTTGTAGAAGCCTATGACGCTCGACGTAGACGTTTTCCCCTCGTTCAGGAAGGCCACGTACTCAACGAGCCCCTTGGCGAAGTTGAAAACGTCCTTTTTGCCGACGCGCTCGTCCTCGTAAATGATCTCGACGCCGGCATTCAAAAACGCCAGCTCGCGCAAGCGCGTTGCGAGCGTTTCGTGAATGAAATTGACGTCGGGGAACAGTGTGGTGTCTGGCTTGAACGTGACCTGTGTACCCTTGCGGGTCGTCGTTCCGATGACGGTCAGGTCTTTGCTCTTAATACCCCGCTCGTACTCCATGTGGTAGACCTTGCCGTCACGGCTGACCTCGATCTCCATCCATTCGGAGACGAAGTTGACGACCGACGCGCCCACGCCGTGCAACCCACCACTGGTCTTGTAAGCGGACCCTTCGGTGTGCTCGAACTTCCCACCAGCGCCCAGCGTCGAGAAGACGACCTCGACCGTGGGAATCCTCTCTGTCGGATGCATGCCCACCGGGATGCCGCGGCCGTCGTCCTGCACAGTGCAGGAACCGTCGGCGTTGATCTTGACGTGGATGTGCTTGGCATAGCCCGCCAGTGCTTCGTCAATCGAGTTATCTGCGATCTCGTACACCAAATGATGCAACCCGCGCGTGTTGTAGCCACCGATGTACATGCCCGGGCGCGTGCGTACGTGCTCGACATCGTTCAGGACTTTGATGGCCGATTCAGAATAATCACCACTGGCATGGGAAGCATTGGGCGTGGGTTCAAGCGTTGGTTCGGGCGTGGTTTCGGACATCCGTGTAAGCTCCGTACGACTGCGTTCAAACGACCAGCAAACCTGCTCGAAAGCGGTCAACCGGACACTGCGTTCGGCCGCCTGAGCGGGCTCGATATCGCAGGGATTTTATTATCGTCATTTCGCGAAGAAATGCCACGAAACGAATTGCGCTTGCGGCCCGCGCCGGCAGATGCCAACATGACCTTCGCGTGCGGCGTTGTTACCTCACTATTATAGTCCTCTTGTGTCTGGCAGTCGCCCCTGCGCCACCCAGTTCGCAGCCCACGTCCGACGTTTCGACCCTCATCTCCCAACTGGCCGACCGCGACCCGCGCGTGCGGGCCGAGGCGACGCGACAACTGCAGGAAATCGGGCCGGTGGCGCGCGACGCGCTGACCGAGGCGATGACCGACCCGGACCCCGAGCTTCGCACACGGGCAGCGTCTATTCTCGGTTCGCTGTCGCTTGTTCGCCCAGGCGACTCACCTTCCGTCCGGAAGCTGCTCGAACAATACCGCACACGCGACGCGGTGTCGCGCGTGGCGTTCATCAGTGAGGAACTGCAGAGGCAGCCCAACAACCCCGCGACGATCACGGTGATGAAGCGCATCCTCGCCGAAGCCATGAGCGACGACGACCGCTGGGCAGCGGCGCGGATGCTGCAGGTGCGAATGCTGCGTGAGCCCGACATTCGCCGGCAAGTGCGCGAATTTGACGTCCCTATCGACTCGCGCAATGTTCCGTTGCTGGTGACGGTCGGTCTGACGTGGCAAGGCAACGACACTCCAAAAGCGATCAGCCTGCTACGCCGGGCCACCGACCTGACTGCCGAGCGCGGCGCGCCGGTCAGTGAGGAGATGCTCGGCATCTTCCGCGCCTTGACGAACTACGCGTTTTTCTCCGGTCAATACGACGACGTGGCGACGCTGTTGCGTCAGCAGATTTCGTTTGGTCACTTTAGCGACTCGTCGGAAACACCTGCGCAATTCCGACTGCTTGCGCTACACGCCCACGTCGGCCCACTGAAGGGATTCGTCGGTGATCTCGCTCAGTTGGACGGGTCGCAACTAGCGCAACCGATCCCGCTGTACTGCGCTGCGCGATTGCTGCAGAGGTTGAGGTATCCCCTGCTTGCCGAGGCCACAGCAATGGCTGCGCTCTTGCGACGGGACCCGGACGGTGACGTAGCGGGCCGGGTTGATGTTGGGCAGTTTCTTGTCGAACACGGGTGGGATACCTGGGCCGAGCGCGAGTTCCGGTCGTCGCTCAACCGCCGAGGCGTTACAGAGGTAGATTGCGACGCGCTGATGCGGCTATCGCTTCTGGCCATCGACCGCGACGACCCCACCGCCGCGGCCGACTATCTCGATCGGGCCGTGGGCACCCTGCCGGGTGGCAGTCAGGTCGTTCGCACGAACCGCCAGGGAAATCAGCAGATCGTCACCGACAGCATGCTGCGCGTTGAAGCCAACCTGCAGCGGCTTCGCGCCACCCAGCGCGTCGCCGACAAAAAGGCCATCAACGACCAGCTCGACGACCTGCTGCGATCCGAAATCGAACTCGATGCTGCAACGGAGATCGTCCCGGCGCTGCGTCGTCAAAATCGCGACAAAGAGGCCAACGAGTTGTTCAAGCGGTTGTACGACCAGTACAAGGCCATCCTCGACGCGGACCCCACCGCCGAGAACCAGAACAACCTCGCCTGGCTCTGCGCCCGCAGTGGCGAGCGTGCCAAGGAAGCCGTGCGACTGTCAACCAAGGCCATCACCACCGACAAGGACAACGCCGCCTACCTCGACACCGCCGCCGAGGCCCAGTTCCGCATCGGCAACGCCACCGAAGCCGCAAAGCTGGAACGGCGTGCGCTGGAACTGCGACCGGGTGATCCCTTCATGCAGAAGCAGCTACGACGGTTCGAACGCGCCATCAAGTGACGAAACGCCCTCCGGCCCCGCTCGCGGAAGTACCGAGGGAGGGGCTGGCGACCTATACTCATTCCGTGATCCGCCTTACTCGCCAGGTTCGCTTCGCCATCAACGCTACTGCGGACGCGCAGCCGAGCCACAAAGCTACCAATGGCCACGGGGGTTACCCATCGCTGACCGGACTGGGCTATTTCTTTACCCTCGACGTGACGTTAACGGGTGAATTGCATCCAAAGAGTCAATACCTGCGGAACATCAAAGAAATCGACGAGGTCGTGCGCGACCGCGGCATCCCGGTCGTCGGCGCTTCGGTCCGCGACGGTGCGTTTGGTGGTGGCGGGCACGTGTTGGCCCAGCTGTATGAAACGCTTGCCACGGCTTGGCCGGGCAGCGTGCTACAATCATTGCGGTTGGGCTTGTCGCCTTTCCTGTCGTTGTCGGTCGAACGTTCGGAACTGCCCATGATCCGTCTCAGCCAGAAGTTCGAGTTCAGCGCGACGCATCGGCTGCACAACCCGGCGTTGTCGGATGTAGACAACCGCTCCACCTTCGGCAAGTGCAACAACCCGCTGGGTCACGGCCACAACTATGAGGTCCAGGTGACGGTCGCTGCCGAACCGGACGCCGCGGGCAAGGTGGTCGACGTTGTCGGTCTCGAACGACTTGTCGGTCAGCACGTGATCGAGAAGCTCGACCACAAAAACCTCAACGCCGAGGTCCCCGAATTTCGCGAGACGATCCCCAGCGTGGAAAACATTGCCCGGGTCATCTTCAACATGCTCAAATCGTGCACGTCCGCCAAACTGGTGTCAGTCACCGTCTGGGAAACGCCCAAGACGTGGTGCGAGTACACTGAATAGCGATGAAAAAGAAGGATGAAGGCTGAAGGACAGCCGACTGTCATCGCTTTTTCATCCTTCAACTTTCATTTCCATCCTTACTCTCCCATGAAGATCGTCCTCAACCCCCTCGGCTCGCACGGTGACGTTCACCCGTTCATCGGGTACGGCATTGAACTGGCGCGCCGCGGTCACGAAGTCGTGGTCGTCACCAACGAGCATTTCGGCCCACTGGCGTGTGCTGCAGGATTGGGGTTCATCAAACTAGGCGATGAAGCGTTCTTTCGCATGCTGCGGGACGACCCAAACTTGTGGCACAAAACGCGCGCGCCAGAGTTCATCTTCAGCAAAGGCGTCTTCCCGATGATTCCACGGGCCGTCGCGACGCTGCGGGAACAGATTGTGCCCGGTCAGACGGTTCTTGTTTCAGGATCGCTCGGCCTCGCGGCAAGGTTAGTGCAGGATCTGACGGGTGTGCCGCATGCCACGGTCCATCTCTCACCATTGGCGTTTCGCAGCCTGATCGCCCCTCCTAAAGTGCCGGGCATGGTCATGCCGCCAACAAAATTGTTGCGCAAGTGGACGTACAGCTTCGGCGACGCGGTCGTCGTTGACCGGATCATCACGCGGCCGCTCAATGCCGAGCGAAAAGCGCTCGGCCTATCGCCTGTGAATCGCATCTTGTGGGACTGGTGGCACTCACCGACGCGCGTGATCGGCGCTTTTCCCGACTGGTTCGCCCCACGACAGGTCGATTGGCCGGCGCAGGTCGTTTTGACGGGATTCCCATTGTACGACGAGCGCGATGTGACGCCGGTGTCGCCAGACGTGGACAATTTCCTGAACACCGGTGATACCCCGATCGCCTTCACGCCCGGTAGCGCGATGGTCCATGGGCGAGATTTTTTCACCGCGGCGGCAGGAGCGTGCGTGAACTTGAACCGCCGTGGAATCCTGCTGACGCGCCACGGTGAACAGATTCCCACCGATTTGCCCAAGGGTGTCATCCACGTGGGCTATGCGCCCTTCAGCCAACTGCTGCCTCGCTGCGCCGCGATCGTGCACCACGGTGGCATCGGCACGACGGCTCAGGGTCTGGCAGCGGGTGTTCCGCAGGTCGTCATGCCGATGGCACACGACCAGCCCGACAATGCCGCCCGACTCGTCAGGCTCGGGGTCGGCGCGACGCTTCTGCCCAAAAAATTCACTACCGATAATCTCGCTAAAGCGCTCGGCACACTTCTGGCCGATCCGAGTACACTGCCACGGGCAAAATCGCTGGCGACGAAACTTCACCAGGTCGACGCCATCGCCGCGACGGCAGACGCAATCGAGGCGATGGCTCACGTTAGAAGTTAACAGTCTGTGCGAGACCACAGATCAACCAGGGACGGAGGACGAATGCCCCTCGAACTCAAATGGGTTAATGACGACGCTCGTGACGATGTCGCAACGGTACGTCTGCAGTCGTACGCCGACGACGCATCCGCTGCCGAACAGTACCGGCAGACGGTTCGCAGTGACGACCGCGCGCGGTCAGGCGACTATCTGGTTGCGTATCACGACGGCGCGCCGGTCGGCACCGCCACCAGCCTGTCGATGCGCATGTGGATGCGCGGCGTTGTCATCCCGTGTCAGGGTGTGGCGTGGGTCGGCACCATCCGCACGCACCGGCGGGGGTCGCACCGGTTTGGTGGCAAGGGGATCGCATCGCAGGTGATGGACGAGGTCCTGCGCATCGGTCGTGAGCGCGGGGACGTCGTGTCGGCACTGCACCCGTTTCGCGCTAGTTTTTACGAGCATTTCGGTTACGGCGTGGTCGAGCGGCGCATTGAGTGGACGCTGCCCGTTCACGTGCTGCCCGCTGGTTCGACCGATGGACTGCGCTTCTACCAACCTGCCGACAACGATGCCGTTCACGCCTGCCTTTACACCGTTACCACCCGCGGGCAGTGTGGTGTCGAGCGTTCACCGGGCCGGTGGGCTAAAACGCTCTCCAACTGGCAGAACGGGTGGACTATCGTCGACCGTCCCAAGACCGATGGGCCCATTCGTGGCTATCTGCATTTCACGACGCGCCAAACACCAACCGGCGCGATCGCGGTTGTTGATGAACAGGTCTACGAGAATACGCCGGCGCTTATTCGCCAGCTGCGCTTTCTCGCAAGCCTGCGCGACCAGTACGACACGGTTATCTGCACCTTACCTGCCGACATCCCGCTGAACCTCGTACTGCGCGAGTCTCAGATCGGTGAAGATTCGGTCAACCATCCCACCGCGATCAAGCGGGAATACAACCGCATGCAATTACGCGTGCTAGACCACAAGCGGTTGCTCGAATCGTTCACCTGGCCCGACTGGGCAAAGGGTTCGTCGGTCTTCTGTATTCAGGAATCGGAGGGTCGCATGTCGCGCTTTTCGGTCGATGTCAGCGAGGGTCGCGCCACCGTCACTACGACGACCGCCACTCCGCACACCGCGATCTCGGACAACACCTGGGCGCAGATCGTCACCGGCGACCTCACCGCCAGCCGTGCGTTGAACATGGGACTGATCGCGGTCGACAACAAGACATGCTTACAGCTGCTCGACGCCCTGACGAAGGGGCCAAGCCCATTCTGTCATGAACACTTCTGACCTGGTTGCGTGCACTTATGCGTTGCGCGGACTACTTCACGCTCCAGCCCGTTATCTTGCCGCTGGGGCCTTCGTACAGCATGAGCGTTCCAATCCAGGTTTGAGCGGCGATTGATAGCAAAAGCAGGAAGGAGAGGATCGCCAGCAGGCGCCACTTGCGCTTGCCGAAACGCCCGATCAGGCTCAGTGCGATCATCAGGCCGACCATCACACCGGCGTTGATGACGTGAAATGCCCGGCGGGGGAACTCGAAACTGCGCGTCTTGCGGTCTATTTCGAAAACCGACAGCACCAGCTCGCGCAAGAAGCGATGCACCTTGTCGACAACGCCCGGCCGTGGACCCACACGCTCCATTGCGGTGCCCCACGTGTCGGAAGAATCGGCCAAATACCACCAGCCCAGAAGCGACGTCACAATCGCCAGCAGTACAGCGATCAACCAGTAGTAGCGTGGCTTGGTCGGTTCCTCCATCGGCGCTTCGAGCGCCGTGACCGGCGCCTTGCGCGGTTGGCGGGCCGCCTCGGCGTGCTCGTGGTCCAGTTCGGCCGTCCGTGTCACCCTGCGAAACGCCACACCGATCGCCGCGAACGCGAACGCGGTCGACAGACCCGCGGACAGCAAATGACCGTCCATCGGTGGCACAAAGTATGCCAGTCCGCGCGACCCGGCTTCCGCGGTGACCGCAGGCTGAGTCGTCACCTCAGGTTCGACAAGCACATTGGTCCGATGACGGTAAACAGCCTCACCCGCGTTCCATGCACCGGACACGATCAACAGGCAGCACAGCGCGATGACCACTAGGATGGGCCAGTGCAGTTTGCGTCGCCATTTGTCGCTGCATGCCAGGCCAAACGTTGCAGTGATCGCGGCGATGACGGCCGCGACAGAGGACTTCCAGACGTGGTCGACCAGCATGTGGCGCTGTTCGTCACTCGTAAATTCAGACTCCGCAAACGCGTTCATCCCACTGGCCGCCGTTGGCAGCATCGCCAGCGCCCCGATCAAAATCATCCACCGCGCCGCAGGTCGCACACTGCTCTTGGGCCACAGACATGCCAGCAGCTCGATGGCAGTCCCGATCAACAGGAAAGCCAGTGGAAAGTGAACGAGGACAACATGAAAGTTCGGAATGATAAAACGGTCAAACAAGTGCAGTTCCTCTTACGCGCCAATGCGCCGAAGGATTCAGGGTGACATGACGAACGCAGGTTGTCTAGGGGTGACGCAAGGTGGCGTAGAACGAAGTGGGCGCAACTTTCGGCCCCAGTCCCGGGCGTTCCTTGGAGTGGGGCCGGAGGACTCTCGGACGTCGACCTTTATTCCTTTTTCTCGACCTTCACTACTGTCGCCTCGTCGAGATAACGTTTGAGACCATCGGGGTCGCACCATTGCTGACGAGCGACGATCGTTCCATCCCGACCGATAACGACCGCGGTGTGGGCACCAGCGCGATACGCCTTGGCGGTTGTGTTGTCCATCGTGTCGACCACGATGTCGCGACGGGGTTTAAGGATCGCCTTGGCGTTCTCGGCTGCCACCAGACGGGCATCGGCGTCGGGGTGTCGAGGGATGGTGACCTTGTCCGTCTTGTTTCGGTCGATCTCCCACTCACCGGCCGGATATGCCTCTGCGGTGTAGACGACCAGGAATTGCACACGCCCACCGTATTCTTTGTCCAAAGCGTCCATCGCGGTTGACCGGTACCGGAACGACGGTGCGGAATAGGACGCGAATTCGAGGACGACGACCCGGTTGGACAATGAAGACAGCGCCAGTGTGCCCACCCCCACCCGCTGCAGTTTGAAGTCCGCAGCCTTTGTGCCGATGGCCCCGGTCGAAGCGCTGCCATCGTCGGATGGTGGTGCCGGTGACGCAGGCTTCACCGGTTTGGCAGGTGGGTTGGCGTTACCGGGCTGCTTTCGCGTGTCGGCCATCGCGGGTGGAATTTCAGGCTTCTTCGGCTCGACCCTCATCGGCTCGGAAACGGGCCTGGGGGCCCTCGGCGCTACCTTTGGTGTCGGAGCCGGCTCGCTGACCGCAAGCTGCTTTTGCATGCGGTCGCGCAAAGCGCCCTGCTGGTCGGTGGTCAGGATCTGCCCCATCTGCCGTCGGGCATCCGCCATCACCTGTCGAAACGTATCACGGCGGTCCTCCGGGGACATGTCCGGTGACGGTTGCAACTGCCTGCGGACCTCGGTGATCAACGCTTCGATCTTCCCCCGCTGATCGCTCGACAAATCCAGCCCTGCCAGGGCCCCCTGCAATCGATCGATTGCAGGATTGGGCACGCTTACACCCGAGGCCGACGCTGGCACGGTCGCCGGTGCCGTCGCAGGTTGCGGTTGAGCGGACACGAGCGCGGCCGCTCCCAGCACCGCGGCCATTAACAGGGCAATCGTGTAGAAGTGACGTCTCACCATACCAATGTACCTTACGAACGACCCTGGCGTTTACCTCTTCAACGCCCGATGGGGCGCATTATTGGTCTGTCCGTAACATCGGCCCCGTTTGACGCTTGCGCCGGCGCGACGATATGCTCACGCAACGCGCGCGACCGATGGTCGGCGACCCGCTCGTGCGTCGACCGTTCGCTCATCCCGGCGGAACTGCGAACGGTGGCGGTCGACATCCCTTTGCTGCAGGAGCATCCGTGAACAAGCACCTCGTGTACTGCCTCGCAAGCCTCTCGCTCGCGTCGTTTCTCGCCGTTGGCAACATCGGTTGTCGCACGACCAAAGCGGCACCCAAAGTCGAGCGGCAGGTCGTCCCGGTCGACCCACCTAAGCTGGTCCGCACCTGGAAGGCGACACTCGACCTGCGCGGCGACAAAGTGCGCGAGCTTTACACAACGGACGAATACTTGTTCGTCCTGACCAACGACAACTACTCCTACGTCTTCGACCGCGCCTCCGGCACGCGGGTGCACGTGTCCAAAATTAACGGTCGGGTGCGCCCACCGGTCGTGCTGAAGGATCAGATTGTCTACCCGACCGATAGCACGCTCGAGGTGTTTAGCCGCAACGGTCGGTTCGAGCGATCGGTGAACATCGGCAACACCATCCGCACCGGCGCCGTGACGGCTGCCGGTCGGGTGGTAGTGGGCGTCGACCAGGATGGTCGTGGGCGCGCGTTGTTCGTCAACGTTGCCACACCGGGCAACGACATCGCGCCGATCCTGACGATGGGTGCACTGACTGCAAAGCCCGCCGTCCGTGGGGGATTGACGTTTGTGGGCGCTGAAGATGGCCGCGTTTACGCGATCGCGGAAAACCTGACCGGCGCCTGGGCCCTGCCCGGTGGCGCATTCGAGACCGATGGTTCGATCGTCGCCGACCTCGCGACCGACCCGGGCACGAGCGCCAACGTGTACGTCGCCAGCACCGACAGCAAGCTGTACGCGCTTAACGCCACCACCGGTCAACTTCGCTGGCAATACTACGCCGGTGGCCAACTGACCAAGGCCCCAGTTGCGACAGCCGACACGGTTTACCTTCCCGTCCCGGGTCAGGGTCTGGTTGCGATCGACAAGACGGGCAGCGACTCGATCCGCAAGGCCAAGTGGAACAAGCCCGACGCCACGCGCCTGCTCGCCGACGACGCTTCATACGCCTATGTGCTGGGCAGTGGCAACCGCATCTACGGCGTGGACAAGAAGACCGGCAACGTAAAGTTCATCTCCGAACGCGACGACCTCCGCATCTTCGCGACCAACAACAAGGACGCCGTCGTCTATGCCGCCACGCCCAATGGTGAAATCATTGCCGCCGTGCCGGTGCTGAAGCCCGGGACTATGGGCGAGATCGTCATGATCGAAAACGCGAAACAATCTGTCGTTGCGATCGCACGCTGATTGGGTCGCGGGCCCGAGCCCCACTTGCGGTTGAACGTCAGAGGCCCCCTATGCCCGTCACCCTGCGCCCCATCTCGCGTCGGCGATTCCTCACCGGTTCGCTCGCGGCGGCGGCTTCAGTCGCGCTGTTGGGGAAGTCTCGATTGTCGTTCGCGCAAGAACGCAAGATCGATCCCGACCGGTTCGCTTTTCTTTCTGACACGCACATCCATGCCAGCGCAGACACAGTCTCGCGCAACGTGAATATGACCGAACACCTGCGAGCTGCGGTCCGGCAGGTCTTAACTGCGGGTGAAGGTCAGCTTCCTGCACAAGTGTTGATCAACGGTGATCTTGCCCAGACAACCGGTGAGACGGGTGACTACGCCAACCTCGTTGCGTTGTTGCAACCCATCAGCGCTGCGGGCGTGCCGGTGACGATGTCGATGGGCAATCACGATCATCGTGAGCGTTTCTGGAATGCGCTCAAGCTTGACGCGAAAATTGAAGCGATCGAGCAACGGCACGTCGCCGTCGTCAAATCGCCACGCGTCGATCTCATTATCCTCGACACGCTCGATCAGACGAATGTGACGCCCGGCGTGCTGGGTGAGGCGCAACTGGCCTGGCTGAAGCGCACGCTCGAAGCATCCGGTGAGAAGCCCGTGATGGTCTTCATGCACCACAACCCCGAGCCACCACGACCCTACACCACGCAGCCCGCCAAGGCGATCGGCCTCACCGACACGCAACCACTGCTCGACCTCCTGGTCCCACGCCGCAACGTCAAATCGCTCTTCACCGGCCACCTGCATCGCTGGTCCCAAGACCAGATGGATGGTCTGCATCTGGTCAGCCTGCCGGCCGTGGCATACGTCTTCAACGCAAAAGAACCCAGCGGGTGGATTGACTGCCAAGTTACCGACCGTGGCGCAACCCTTTCGCTGCGCACCATCAGCCCAGACGATGCGCGCGACAGTCAGCGAGTTGAACTCGCGTGGCGCGCCTAGGATTCATCCATCGCGCCCTGGCCGCCCAGCTTCCAACCCCAGGGAAGCGGCAGCCACCCGAGGGATCTCGATTGGGTTAGGCCCATAAAACTTTCGCCCGTAGTCGCCTGACGACGAATCCTGTATCACGGTGTCAACCCTTTACAGGAAGACAGAAATGACTCGCACGCTTGCCACCATCGCGTTGGTTGCCCTCGTTTCACCGCTCTCCACATTCGGCGCTATCAAGACGGAAACCGTCGACTACAAACTGGGCGACCAGACGCTGAAGGGATTCATCGCTTACGACGACGCCGTCACCGACAAGCGACCGGGTGTGCTTGTCGCACCGGAATGGTGGGGATTGAACGATTACCCGAAAAACCGGGCCAAGCAACTGGCCGAGCTCGGTTACGTGGCGTTTGTTGCTGACTATTACGGTGATGGGAAAGTCACTGAGGACCCCAAACAGGCCGGTGAATGGGCCGGGCAGGTGCGCCCCAACGCCGACAAATTCCGAGCTTTGGGCGAAGCTGCGCTGCGCGAGTTAAAAGCGAGGCCTGAGGTTGACCCGGACAAGATCGCCGCGATTGGCTACTGCTTCGGTGGCTCGGCAGTGCTTGAACTGGCTCGAAGTGGCGCTGATTTGAAAGGTGTCGTCAGCTTCCACGGCGCGCTCGCAACGAGCAAGCCGGCACAAGCGGGCGATGTGAAGGCCAAGGTACTTGTCTTCCACGGCGCCGCCGACCCAATGGTCAAACATGAGGAAGTCGCGAAATTTGAATCCGAAATGAAATCGGCCCGCGTGGAGAGCAAGGTCGTTCAATACGAAGGCGCGGAACACGCCTTCACCAATCCCAACGCTGATAGCCATGGCATTCCGGGTATCAAGTACGACGAGAAAGCTGACAAGGAATCATGGGAAGCGATGAAGGGTTTCTTTGCTGAGGTTTTTAAGTAGCCTCGCACAGCCTGACTTAGCGCCGGTATCAATGACGCGGCCCGGACTATCACAGTCCGGGCCGCCTTCGTATTCAACTGCGATACGAATTGCCACTACGCCTGTGGCGCTGGCAGTTCCGCGATGAAGTCCGCCAATTGCTTGCCCGTCGGGCTGTTGGCCGTGCGGACATAGTACCCACTGGTGGCGACGCCCGTGCAGAGGCATTCGACGAGATCGAGGCCCAGTGTCTGACCGAGTGCGAAGCCCGCGTTGAAGTGGTCGCCGGCGCCGGTGCTGATCTTCGGTTGTTCGACGAACGGGCCTTTGAACGACGCCGACTCGGTCGCCGTCGCCGCTGCCGCGCCCCTGCGCGGGTGGACGACGACGCAGTGGATGTTCAGCTTCGCGCGAATCGCCTTGGCGGTCTCCTCGATCGCGGCTTCCAGGTCGGTGGGCATCGGCAAGTGCAGCACTTCGAGGATCTCGCCGGATTCCTTCAGATTCAGTCCGAGGATGACGTGCGCGTTGGCCTGAAACTTCGTCAGCACGTCCAGCGCCGCTTTGATGTCGGCGTGCGTGCGCTTCTCGGGGTCGGCCAAGTCAACGAAGAACGCGCGCTCAGCCTTGGGGGCCTTCGGGAAGACCTCCGTCCGCAGCTTTTCCCAAATGTCGCTCAGGAACGGCAGCATCGTCCAGTTGACGAAGCCGACCAGCTTGGATTCGTTAATCAGCGTCTGAAGTTTCTCTTTGCCGACGCGGCTGACGAGCGTGTCCCACGTCACGTCGTTCATGCAGGTGTATTTGCCGAGCATCAGCTTGCCGTCGGCAAACTCCAGCGCATCGGTGTGACCGGCGTCGCCGATCGTGATACACGTCGAGTTGCTTGCCATCTCGGCGAAAACCGGGTGAATCTGCGGGTAGCCCAGCGCGCCGATATACGTCACGTCCAACCCGAAGCTGGCCAACGCGTTGGCCATGATCGGACCGTTGCCACCAAGCTTCATCTGCTTGACGACCAGCTCGTAGTTGCCGCTCTGCCCCGCAACAGCACCGACCTTCTCAGCGAACTTGGTGATCGTGGGAACCGGTTCATACGCATCGAGCCCCGTGCGCTTGTCGACGACGGCGATGATCTCGTCGACGAAGCCGTCGAGACCAATCGTCGCCTTCGTCGACGGCAACAACGGAATGGCGGCGAGAACTTTCTTGGCAGTGGAAGCAGCGATCTGTTGACGGGTGAGAGGCATGAGAACGCGATCCTTTCAATACGAGGTTTGAGGGTATGTGAAGAAAAGACGCGGCAGTTGTCAAATCGTTCGACCCAAACGCGCGTATGCACAAACGAGAAAGGGATGGCCGATCGGCCATCCCTTCGTAAGTGAATCACCGACCCCGATCCCCGCGCGATGCTCACGCGTTAACGCGGCGACGGCGTTGGAGAAGCAGCAGGCCACCAACCAGCCCCAGCGATGCCGGCTCGGGAACGGCCGTGGCGGCAAAAAGCGAGTTGTGGTCGATGACCGCCCAAGCGAGGCCACGGGTGGCGTCGAACCCGAAGCGGCCCAGCGTCGGGTCGGTGACCCCTTCGCCTAGGCTGAGCAGGTAGGCACCATAGGAACCGTTGAATTGCATAGACATCAGGTATTCATCGATCGAGACAAACTCCAACGCTTCATCGGCGACCTTGTTGCCGTCGACGTCGAACTGAAACGTTTTTGCCGTCAGGTCCAGGTTGATGATGTTATGGTTGCCAAGGACGGCGTTCACCCAACCGGCGGGCGAGTCGGTCAAGTCGGTCGTGTCCCCATCACGATTCGCGTCACCACCGTAGAACCATGCGATTTCCCCAACACCACCAGCGCTTGCACCGACGTTGATCTGCACGACGTGAAGCACCTTGTCCAAGCCGGTGATCTGCACAATGTCGCCAACGATGTCGTCGAACCCGTCTGCGTTTACCTCGGGCACGGTCGCGGCGCTGGTGCTGCGGAAGGCGATAGTCAGTTGCTTGGACTCCCCGATCGTCAGCGAGTCGATCAGCGATGCCGTCGTTGAACGGGTCGACGTGAGCGTCACACCCCCGTTGCCGAAATCGGTGCCGTTATTGATCGTCTTCGTACCGTTATCTCCAGCGGTTCCGAGCGTTTTGGAAAGCGTCCAGGTACGGCTGGTCCGACCGGCCAAGCCGTGAACGGTCAGGTCGGAGCCGAGAAAACCACCACCGGGCACGACAGCCGGGTTGTTGAGCGTCCCACCGTAGAACTCGTCGATCCCGGCGTGCACGTACGCCTCGAGGACGAGGCCCAGTTCACCGGGCCCGGGCGTCGGGATGTTGTGCGACCGGAACTCGACGTCCAGCTCCAGTGATTGTCCCGGTGCCAAGACGCGCGTCATCGGACCGTCGGTCTCGGGGCCGATCAAGAGGCTGCCACCGATGCCTGCCGTCGCATCGCTGATCCGAAAGAACGGGCTGGCGCCGCTCATAAAGAACGTCGTCCGCGCCGAAGCGCGTGCCGACCCGTGCGAGTTGGCCAGCGTTATCGAGCCACCGTCGTTGACCGTTGCCCCGTCCGCCGTCCCACTGATCGCAGCGTGCTGGAGGACCTGCACGTTGACGTCGTACGACGCCGACTCCTGCACCTGCTCAAAAGCCAGCCCCTCGCCTTGGATGCCACCGTTGCCGGTGCTGATCGTCACCGGCCCACCCGTGTTGCCGGCCAGCGAAAACGTGTTTTTAAGTGTAAGGTTCGTGTGCGTGCCAAGGCTTGCCTCAAAGGCTTGGAACACTCGGCGGTTGGTGAACGTCTTGTTGGCGACGTTCGGGTCGAAGGTGTAGATCGTCGTGTTCTCGGCCACTACTGCGTTGTCATCAAGGAAGTTGTAGTATACGGACAGCGGCAACGACGACTGCACCGATTCACCAACGAGGCCCGTCCCACCATTCTCAAGCGTGGCTATTTTGTTCCCGACGTTGATCGACTGCAAGTTCTGACCAACGGTCCGGTTGACGACCGACGCGAGGTTGATGGTGCCGCTGACTGCTACGTTGGCGGTGTCGGCGGACTGCGTGAACGACTTGGCGTCGGCACGCTGGACGCGAAGACCGTTCTCGGTCACATCGAAGCTGGCGAGGTTCAGCCGTGTACGGACGTCGTCTTCGAACGCGGTCTCGACGACGAACGTTTTATTGACATTGATCGACGAGATCGTGTTGGTGCGCATGATCCGACCGTTGCCCGGGCCGACCGCGATTCCCGTGGCGGAAAGGCCACGGTCCTCTACGGCCGTCCCCGTAGCGCTAACCGTGACACCCGACAGGTCCAACTGCGCTCCACGAAGGCGCTCGGCGCTGATCAACGAATCGACCCGCGGTTGACCGATGGTGCCGATGTACCCACCAAAGTCGGCAAACGTCTTGCCACCGGTCGTGTACGTGTTCGGCGTCGGCAGTGTGATGTTCTGCGTGTACGTGCCGACCTGGTTGCGGCGCACGTTGAGGATTGAGGTCTGTTCCGCGCCGTTGAACGTGAAGTCATCCGGCCCAGCCGAGAGTTCCAACCCGGTCGCGATCAATGCCGAGGTGTCGCCGTTGATCGTGACGCGCGTCGCATGCGTGTCGGCCGCGCTGCCACCACTAAGCGTCAGCGTGCCGATCGTCTGTCCAACCATGTGGCGACCGGCGTTGATCGTGGTCGTACCGGTCAAGGCGCGATTTTCGACGAGTCTGAAGTTTGCCGATGCCGATGCCGATGATGCCGTGCTACCGACCGGCGTGATCGACAACCCGACGTTGACCAGGTCGCCCGCAACGCCGGGCAATGGCGCGTTAATCGTGACGCTACCGGCAGAGAAGCCGAGGAAGGTCGTATTGAGCAGCCCACCGTTGCTCGACAGGACGGGCGTGCCCGGAATTGGATTGAGAAAGCTGAACTCGATGCCCGGTGTCAACGCCACGTCAATTTCGACGGACTGGCCGGTGTTAGACAGGTTGAAGATCGGAAACTGCGATGTCCCGACAACAGCGCGACCGTCCGCCGGCGCGTCCACCGTCAACTGGCCCAGAACGGTAACCGGCACAAACGCGACCGTCGCCAACGCACAAAATGATCCCAATCGAATTGAATGTCCCATCTCTCACTCCCACAAATATGATCCACATGCGTGCGAGGCGAGCACGCCAGCCGAAATGGCTTGACCAACCTGACCGCCCGTAACCCACCAGCGGACCCTCACGGCCCCACGTTTATACATGAGGGGGATAGCAATTACAAGATACCCCCTAAGTTTAGGGGATCCGTGCCCGGGGCGACAGCAGATCACGCGTTTTCTGGCGTGGTTACCGGTGAATAGGCGTCGTCGTGGGGTGCCGGAGGTACGCAGCGCCGCGTGGTGAAGCGTTAGCGTGACCTAATGACCGAGGCCGTCCGGGGTGGCGCTGGCACTTCGCCCCGACGCGTGGTGATTGTTATAAGGTCGCTTGCAAGCGTTCGCGTTTAGCGGCGTCGCTTGTGATGCATTTCTGTCCCCGAACAATGCCAAGAACCCGTCCCAAGCGACGCCGCTAAACGGGATTGCTATGAACGATAAAAACGTGCCCGAGGGCCTTGCTCACTACTCGGACGCCCGCTTTACGATGCCACGCAACACAAGTCCAGATTATGTAACAGGTTCTACGGGGCGCCACCGCCCCCAACACCACCTGCGCCCCCACCACCCGCGCCACCCGTCCCGCCACCGCCGATGGCACCACTCGGTGG
>JBBRHE010000047.1:0-19574 GCA_038223165.1 Tepidisphaerales bacterium | reverse complement strand
CTCCCCCCATTGGCATTTTTCCGCCCCGGCCCTTACCTTCGACGCGTTGACGACTCTGCGTTTGCGCGGTTGAGGAGATTTCGAACTTGCTCGCCTTTCTACTTTGCCTTGGCTTGTTCGTCTTGTGGACCGCTTCTGGTTACGCGTTGCTGCGATTGTTGGACCCGACCCGCAACCGGTTGCAGCGGTTGTTCCTTGCGCCACCGTTTGGTGTCGTGCTGACGGTCATCCCGGTCTTCGTCTTCAACCGCTTTGGCATTCCCTGCTCGAAACTGGACATCCCGATCGCGATCGGTCTGACGTTGATGGCGATCTTCGGCATCATCTGGGACCACCGCAGACCACCGGTCGGGGTGCTACCGATGTCGTCGCGCGGGCGGGTCTGGCTGCGCTATCTGCCGTTTGCGGTCATCCTGTTGGGAGCATTGGTGCTGTCGGGTCGCCCGATGTTTTCGTACGGGTTCGACTGGCTCAGTTACTGCAACGACGACATGATGAATTACACGCTGGCGGCCCAGCGGTTCCTTCATCACGGGTTCTTTGAGCTGCCCACCGCCGACAGCCTCGCCAAGGGGTTGGACATCAGTCAGAACTTCTGGTTCATGCACGCGCGCGACGGTCAACGGCCGGGCATGGAACTGATCGTTGCCTGGGCTGCGGGACTGACCAACCGCAGCGTGCATGACGTGTTCATGCCCGTCATCGTCGCGATGCATGTCGGTCTGGTCAGCGTTGCCACCGGCGCGATCTACCGCAGTCGCCGTCGCTACGGGATGGCGATCGCTACGGCGATTCTCATGGCAACGTCGGCGTTGTCGACGTTCGGCGCGATGTATCAACTGATCGCACAGGTCGGTGGGCTTGGCATCCTGTGCGTCTCTACCGTTCTGGTCTTGCGGCCCTTCCATACGATGACCCGTAAGGTCGCCTGGCGGTACGGTGTGCTGCTGGGCATCCTCGCGACGGGCTTCCTCATTATCTACCCCGAGGCATCACCGTTCCTTGGGCTTTCGTTCTTCATCTACCAGGGCGTCCTTCTCGTCCGCCACGGGCGCATTGCCTGGAAGCCGCTGAGCATTCTCGTTGGCCTGACGATCGCTGCGACGCTGGCGATTATGGGGATGCAGATCTTCAACACGATCGGTTTTCTGTTCTCACAGATGCAGGTCGGCAACTCGGGCATCGAGATTCAGGTCAAACTCTTCCCGTTCTATGTCCTGCCCAGCGGCTTCGGAAACCTGTGGAACCTGCAGCGGGTCGCGTCACTTCCCGAAGAGCCATGGATGTCGTTGACGATCGGAATGGGTATCGCGCTGTCACTATTCGTGATCGTCGTCTCGGCTGTCTGGACGTGGAAACGTGAGCCGATCGCGGTGATGACGCTGTTCATGTTCATCATGGCGGTGCAGTTGTTCTCGGGTTGGCGGGCATTCGGCTTGTACAAGCTGGCGATGTTTCTTCAACCGTTCATGCTGGGCACGTTCGTGATCGGCATCTGGTGGCTCGTGCGATGGAAGGAAGCCCGGTGGGTCCCGATTCTCGCGCTGGCTGGGGCGAGCCTCTGGGTGCAGGGTTCGTACGTCAAGGAATCGCGTGGCGCTGGAACGTTCGCCGAAATTCGAAATGCGTCTGAACTCGGGTTGACCTCGCGCTTTCGCGAAGTCCTCCGAGAGGCCAAACCGTCATCGCTGGTGATCGATTCATCGAACATCTCGCTGGCCAAGCTGCAAAGCGTTTACACGGCAGGCATCGAGACCGCTTTCCCGTCATCGATGTACATGCGCGACATGCGCCGCGTCGACCTGAAAGAACGGCTGCGCGAGCCCGAGCTGGTCGCCAAGTCGAAAGAGATCCTGAAAATCGTTCGCAAACGCGAAAAGGAAGGCGTCTTCGACTTCCACCAGGGCAATCGCCGAGCGGTCGTGCCTTACAACACCCTGGGCATGGAAGGTGGCGACCCGGCCAGTTCTCAGTACCTGCTGGCAGCGGGTGGGAACCTTACGATCCTGAACCGGTTCCACTATCCACCGTCGTCTAGCACGCCGTTCATCATCAAGCCGATGAGCAACGTGCAGAACCACATCATCTTCACGTACACCGAGTTTGGTCGACCGTATTACGGTGGCATGGACTTGAACGACGACAACATGTCCTTCTTCCAGGTCGAAAACGACCCCATGATCGCAGGCGGGCTCTTCGTTGGTGTCGGTCGGTACTTGATGTTCGAGATCATCAAACCGACGCCCGGGGCGCGTGTGCTCGTCGATATGACGGCGACCCTCAAGTCCGACTCTCGCAACGCCCTGCCACCGGCGGAGATCGTCGGGGAGTCGCGCGTTCGGCTGCCCTTGCTGGGTGGTGGTGGCGCGCGAGTGGTCAGCGAACCGATCACAACGCAGGTGATCGACGGTCGTCACTTCGTCATGCTCGACATGGGTGAATGGGGCACCCTGTTCCCGTTCAACCGAACCGGCCTGATGAAATGGTGGGGAGACAAGGTGTTGTACGACCGCCGCAAACTGGTGGCGTTTGCGCGGGACATCTCCGTGATCAGCGACGAGGAGTACCGTGCGCTGCAGGCACCGCAGTCGTTGACTGAGTTCCCACGGGACTTGGCCAACACGCAGTTGGAATATTCCGGCCTTTATGAAAAGGACGGTTGGATCTCCGCAGCCTGCTACGCCATGCTCGACCCCAAGGCCGCCAACACGGTGACGGTTAAAGGTGAAGTGCCGTATGTGGGAGATCAGGCGTTCGCAGCGAATGTCACGCTGCTGCTCGACGGCAAAGTGGTTGCCGAAAAGCTTGTCCCATGGGGTCCACTGGAACTGACTGCGCCCGTTCCACCTGGCGTTGGCCGGCGCAAGGTAGAGCTGCGCATTGACCGTTCTCAGCACCTGCCCGCGCCCGACAACCGGCCGGTTGGGGCGCGCTTAACGTTTATCGGGTTTGAAACGAAGTGACGAGCCTCCCGCCCCTCTACTGATATCCCGGGAGAGGCTGGGTGAGGGTGATTTTCGATCAGCGAACACCAATCGTTCACTTCGCTCGACCGCCTTCCGAGCGACTCCACTTCCCATCCATTTTTATAACCGCAGGTAACGCCATCCGTACAGATTTTCGCAAGTGGTCGTGACCGGGCTATTTGCGCTTCACGTTGCGCTTGCAACGGTACCCCATTGAATTCCGATAATCGAATCTGATACATTCTGCCCTCGTCGCGGGCTATGTTTCGCGACTTTACTGCTCCTACAACTGGCCCACTCGTTCGGCAGGGCGAGCCGCGGCCTAAAGACAGAATAGACCCTACACACAGCACGACTTTGACCCGTTTGGGCTTGGGATTCTCCCATATTTTCCCGGCGGGCGTTGGATTGCATTGTAGATTTCGTTCAAGCAACCAATGCGGCAAACGTGAACAGGGATGGGTGTCCCGATGAAGCACGACAGCCGCGTGTTACTCCCTCGTAAGACAGGGAAGAGGATTTGTATTATGAGTCGGATTCGTACCATCATCACTGCCGCTGCCATTGCCACCGTGTCCACCATCCTTGGCGCCAACAGCGCTCAGGCGGGCTACACGACTATCCAAAACACACCGTACGCCGGTGAACGCGACATTCACGAGATCCTCGATCACGTGTACGGTGGCACGTTCAGCCTCGCTGGCAACGACTTCAGCAACGGCGCGCTGACCGCGACCCGCGTTGACGATGCCGACGACCAGGGTTGGACCGGTGTCGTGACCTCGATCAAGGCACTCGCCCGCTTTGCGGGTTACGGTCAGAACTTCGGCACCGTCAGTGGTGGCGTCTTCAGCTCGCTGCTCAACACGAGCGGCACTGGCTTTAGCATCACCGGGCAGTTGACGACCCCGGTCGACTTGTCGGACAAGTCCTACTCGTTCGCCCGCACCGGTGGTGGTTCGACCGTGTCGTCGACCGTCGCCGACAACAGCGATGGCATCGACCACATGGTGACGTACAAGCTGACCGGGTCGGGCATCACCGAACCGACGTACCTGCTGTTCTTCGAAGACCTCATCGGTGGTGGTGACCGTGACTACAACGACCTTGCCATCCAACTGACGATGGCCGGCGCGCCGAACATTCCCGCCGTCCCCCTGCCCGCCGCTGCCCTCATGGG
This sequence comes from Tepidisphaerales bacterium, assembly GCA_038223165.1. Lineage (GTDB taxonomy): Bacteria > Planctomycetota > Phycisphaerae > Tepidisphaerales > Tepidisphaeraceae > DASYHQ01. Next base: position 15,428 of record JBBRHE010000047.1, on the reverse strand, counting down.
TATCGTGACGCTCGCCGGTGGCACGGTGTTCCGCAAGCGGATCGTGAAGGCGATCTCGTAACTGTATCTCCCTGTGACGTGAGTGGGTGGCCGGCCTGGTCGACATTGACCAGGCCGGCTGCATTTGTTGATTCCGTCGGGTGGGCACCGCCCACCTTTAGATGCAAGGTGGGCCGGGCCCACCCTCTTTCCGTTCAGTTCTTCGTCAGCTTCCGATAGCTGATCCGGTGCGGCTGGTCGGCACTGGCGCCGAGCCGCTTGTGACGGTCCAGCTCGTATTCCGTGAAATTCCCTTCGAAGAACTTTACCTGGCTGTCCCCTTCAAACGCCAGGATGTGCGTCGCTACGCGGTCGAGAAACCAGCGGTCGTGGCTGATGATGACGGCGCAACCTGCGAAGTTCTCCAACGCCTCCTCGACGGATCGAATGGTGTTGACGTCCAGATCGTTCGTCGGTTCGTCCAGCAGGATGACGTTCGCGCCACTCTTGAGCATGCGCGCCAGGTGAATCCGGCCGCGCTCACCACCCGATAGCACACCCACCGATCGCGATTGGTCCGTCCCCGTAAAGCCGAACCGCGTCACGTAGCTGCGGCTGTTCATCCGCACGGCACCGAGTTGGATGAACTCGAGCCCTTCACTGATCGCCTGCCACACGTTCTGGTCGTCACCAAGCGTTTCGCGGGTCTGTTCGACGTAGGTCAGCTTCACGCTTTCACCCAGGCGAATGGTGCCACTATCGGGCGTGTCGGTGCCGGTGATCATGCGGAAGAGCGTCGTCTTGCCCGCGCCGTTGGGGCCGATGATCCCGACGATCGCGTTGGGTGGCAGCGTGAAGTTGACGTTGTCGAGCAGGATCTTGTCGCCGTACGCTTTGCTCAGGTTCTCGGCTTGGATCACCAGCTGCCCCAGCTTCGGGCCAGGGGGAATGTAGATGTCGATGTCGGCGGCCTTCTTCTGGGCCTCCTGTGACGCCATCTGCTCATACGCCTTCAGACGCGCTTTGCTCTTGGCCTGGCGGGCTTTCGGTGACGATCGCACCCATTCCAGTTCCTTGGCCAGCGCCTTTTGACGATTCGATTCCTGCTTCTCTTCGACCTGCAGGCGCGAACCCTTTTGCTCGAGCCAGCTCGAGTAGTTTCCCTTGAACGGGAACCCCTTGCCAAACTCCAGTTCCAGAATCCAACCGGCGACGTTGTCGAGGAAGTACCGATCGTGGGTGACCGCGATGATCGTGCCGGCGTAGCGCTTCAGGTGCTCTTCCAACCACGCAACACTCTCGGCGTCCAGATGGTTCGTCGGCTCGTCCAGCAGCAGGATGTCCGGCTTCTGCAGCAGCAACCGGCACAACGCCACACGGCGTTTCTCACCACCACTCAGCACACCGACTTTGGCGTCGGGTGGTGGGCAACGCAGCGCGTCCATCGCCATGTCGAGTTGCGCATCGAGATTCCACGCGTCGGCGGCATCGAGTTTTTCCTGCAGCTTCCCGAGTTTGTCGAGCTGCTTTTCCATGTCCTCGGGAGTCAGATCCGGGTCGCCGAGCTTCTCGTTGACCTTGTCGTACTGAGCCAGCAGGTCGACGGTGCCCTGCATCCCCTGGCGCACGACCTCGATGACGGTCGCATCCGGATCGAGCTGCGGCTCCTGTTCCAGGAACCCGATGGTGTAGTTGGGCTGACGGGTGATCGTCCCGTCATAGTTCTTGTCGATACCCGCCAGGATGCGCAACAGTGAGCTCTTGCCACTGCCGTTGACGCCCAGCACACCGATCTTCGCGCCGTAGAAGTACGAGAGGTAGATGTCCTTGAGAATGACCTTCTTCTCGTGGATCTTCGAGACGCCGGTCATGGAGTAGATGATCTTGTTCGAAGCTTCAGCCATAAGTTTGGAGACTGTAACGCAAGGACTCGGAATGATGTAGCGATCCGAGCGGTCATCCCACCGGTGAAGCGGAGTCAAGTGAAATGGGCTGGCTTGACAGGGCTTGTCCAACCGGATGCACTGCTCGCCGCCATGTCGCGCCGCGTCTTCATTTCCGTCGCCGAGGTCAGTGGTGACCAGCATGCCGCTCAACTTGTGGCAAGCCTGTTGCAGCTGGACCCTACGCTCGTCATCGAGGGCATCGGTGGCCCACTGATGGCGGCTGCGGGGTGCACGATCCTGCACGAAACGGTCAGCAAAGCCGCGATGGCGCTGGGGGGGGTGACGCGCTACTTCGAGTTGAAGAAGGTCTTCAAGCAGATCGAGGCGCACGTCGCGATGCCCGAACATCGGCCGAGCATCATGATCGGGGTCGACTCGCCGAGCTTGAACATCCATTTCGCCCGGCTGGCGAGGCGCATCGGCGCGCCCTTCCTGCAATACGTGGCGCCCCAGACGTGGGCGTGGCGCGAAGGGCGCGTGAAGATGATCGCCAGGACCATCGATGCGATCGCGTGCATCCTTCCGTTCGAGCAAGCCTACTTCCGAGCCAAGGGGGTGAACGCGACGTTTGTCGGTCACCCTCTGTTCGACGAGCTGCCCACCGACCGTGGTGAACCCTTTGAGCACAAGTATCCCAACCGCCCACCAGTCGTCGGCCTGCTGCCCGGCTCGCGCAAGGGGGAGGCGATCAACCACTACGGTGCGATGCTGAAGATGGCAGATCGGATCAAGGAGCACTTCCCGGCCGCACGGTTCGTCACACCGACGGTCGCCGCGACGCACCCGATCGTCACCGACCTGGCGAACGGTCGATCCGACGTGACGATCGAGCAGGACGCGTTCGACCGCCTCGTCCCACGATGCGACCTCTGCATCGTCGCCAGTGGCACTGCCACGCTGCACGTTGCCGGGTTCGGTGTGCCGATGATCATCATGTATCGCGGGGGTAACCGGCTGGTCTACGGCCTGGCCCGCTGGTTGATCATCACCGAGAAGTTCTCCCTCGTGAACCTGCTGGCCGATCGCGACGAGTGGATCGCGCCCGAATTCATCCCCTGGTTCAGCGACCCCGAACCGGTCGCGAGCAAGGCCATCGAGTTCCTTCGCGACCCCGCGATTCTCAAGGCGCAGCACGAGCGCCTGCTGCGGTTGATCAAGGACCTGGATCGACCCGGGGCTTCGATGAACGTGGCAAAGATGGCAATGGGGATGATGAAGACCTAGGCCAGCCATCCGATGACGCACCTCAGTTACACCGTTGCCGACACCGAGCGTATCGCCGTTGAACTGGCAGCGACCTTGCGCGGTGGGGAGTGCATCGCGATGCATGGCGACATGGGTGCCGGCAAGACGCAGTTCGTCCGTGGGCTCGTCGGTGGCTTGGCTGGTGACACGCGGTCGGTCAACAGTCCGACGTACGTCCTGCTCAACGTCTACAACACCGGCCGGCTGACGGTCTACCACCTCGACGCCTATCGCGTTCAGGGGCCCGAGGATTTCGACGCCATCGGCTTCACCGAACTGCTCGAGCAAGGCGGTGTTGTCGTCGTTGAATGGCCCAGCCGGGTCGATGCGCTGCTGCCGACGAACCGCATCAACGTCACCATCACCCCCGTCGGCCCGCACGATCGGCGGATCGAGATTGGTTGAACGCCAGTTGCATTCGGCGTCATCCTGCACACAATCACTTCCCACCCTTTCCCGGAGACGCAACCAACTATGCCCAACCTGCTTGGCATCGACATCGGCACCAGTGGAACCAAGACCCTCATCTGCGACGAGGACGGTAAGGTCCTCGCGACCGCGACCGCGGAGCATCCGATCGCGTCGCCGAAACCGGGATGGAGCGAACAAAACCCCGAGGACTGGTGGACGTCCTCCTGCACCGCGACGAAGGCGGTCCTGAAGAAAGCCAAGCTCAAGCCCGCGGACATCGGCGCGATCGGCCTCAGTGGTCAGATGCATGGCAGCGTCTTTCTCGGGGATGGTGACAAAGCCCTGCGCCCCGCGCTGCTTTGGAACGACCAGCGCACCGCCAAGCAGTGCGCCGAGATCGAGACCAAGGCCGGTGGGCGCGAAGCTTTGATCGGCCTGGTCGCCAACCCGGCGCTCACGGGGTTCACGGCTCCCAAGATCCTCTGGGTCCGCGAGAACGAGCCGAAGGTGTACGCCAAGACCAAGCATATCCTGCTCCCCAAGGACTACATCCGCTATCGCATGACCGGCCAGTACGCGACGGAAGTGTCTGACGCTTCCGGCATGCTGCTGCTGGACGTGGTGAACCGAACGTGGTCGGACAAGCTTCTATCGCTGCTGGAGATCGACAAGTCGCTTTTGGCGCGATTGTACGAATCACAGGAAGTCACCGGCACCCTGACATCCAAGGCCGCTGCGGCGCTGGGCCTGCGCGAGGGCATTCCGGTCGTCGGTGGCGCCGGTGACCAGGCCGCCGGCGCTGTCGGCAACGGCATCGTCAAGCCCGGTATCGTCAGCGCCGTGCTGGGGACCAGTGGTGTCATCTTTGCCCATAGTGAGAAGCCGACGCTCGACCCCAAGGGCCGTGTGCACACGATGTGTCACGCGGTGCCGGGCAAGTGGAGCGTCTTTGGTTGCATGCTGTCGGCTGGTGGCAGTTTCCAGTGGTTCCGCAACCAACTGGCTGCATCGGAAGTCGCCACCGCGAAGAAGCAGAAGGTCGACCCGTACCAACTGCTGATCGCCGAGGCCGAGGCCGCGCCACCGGGCTGCGAGGGGCTGTTCTTCCTCCCCTACCTCACCGGTGAACGCTGCCCTCATCCCGACCCCAACGCGCGGGGTGGCTGGATCGGTCTGACCGCGCGGTCGACCCGTCGGCACATGGTCCGATCCCTCCTTGAAGGCGTGACCTTCGGTATGCGCGACTGCCTGGAGATCATGCGTTCCATGAACATCGAGGTCACGCAGGCCCGTGGCGCCGGGGGTGGCTCGCGCAGCCCATTCTGGCGTCAACTGCAGGCCGACATCTACAAGACCCCCTACGTCCTCACCAACGCCGAGGAAGGCCCCGCGTACGGTGTCGCGCTGTTGGCCGGTGTTGGTACCGGCGTGTGGTCCAGCGTCGAGGAAGCCTGCAGCGCGACGATCAAGCAGAAGACCCGGATCGCCCCCAAGGCCAAGAGCAGTGCCTTCTACGATCGTTACTACGCAACGTACACAAAGCTCTACTTCGACCTGAAGGAACGGTTTGGGGAGATCGCAGGGCTGTAGGTCGCGGGCCTGTCGATCATGAACGCACGGGCCGTCCATCCAGGATCGACAGCACCTCCGGGTCGGCGTCGCGATACGGGTCCACAACGCGTGGCCGGGCCTGCTCGTCCCGTTTGGCTTCCATCTGCTCTTTTCGCATGGCATGTTGCGTCGCAAAGCGTTGCCAGACGTGGGTAAGGCGCAGGATGTTGGTCAAAGCCGTCACGTGCTTGGATTGGGCTTCGAGCACGGTCGGATCGGACACGGCCCCACCGACCAGGTCCTGCATCGCCCGCGCCGCAGCGACCGACGCCGCCGTCAGGTGCATTTCTGCCTGCATCCGTTGCACCTCGCGCACGGACGTCATCGCGCGACGGAACGGCGCGCTGCGCAACCACTTTCGCATGACCCCCGGCGCCGGCCAGAGCTCGGCGTTGGGCCCGAGGGGCCGCCGAAGGTACGCCTGCAAAAAATAAGTTTGCGCCCGGGTCAGCCCCCCAGACGTTTTCACAAGCCCTTTATTCATCTGATCTTGCAACGACATGACACCCTTTCTGCGGTCCGGTGAACCGACCGCAAAGCGACGTGAAACCGACACACAAACGACACAAACCGACAAGAAACGACGCCCGTCGACAGAACTCCGGTTACATCACCGGCCAAACGGGCAAAAGGCATGAATTGTCGTCCGTACGCCGTTCACCGTGGCCAGGGAATGCGGCCGGGCAGGTGAACGCGAGGGATGTACGGACAACTTATGTTAGCATAAAGTTAGGTAACTGTCAAACAGAATTTCCCGGCGTCGGGCTTTGTGAATCGATATACTGGAAGTCCGAAAGGATAACCTTCCATATGGCCATCTCACTCGATCAGGAATCCCAGAAGTTCGTCGATGCCGAGCTGAAGGCCGGTCGATATGCGTCGGCCGAGGAAGTCGTGCGCAGCGCATTGGCGATCATGCAAACGCATCAGGTGCTCGACCCCGATGAGTTGGATGATCTTCGCGCCGACGCAGCCATTGGCATCGGGCAGGCCGACCGTGGCGAGTTCGTCGAGTTCACCGCCGACGACATCATCCGCGACGGCAAGGCTACGCTCGCGTCACGTCAAAAGGCCGGCTGATGCCCATCCCGGTACGACGCACGGCCAGAGCGCGGCTGGACTATTTGGACATCTTCATCCATGTTGCCGGGCATAACGCACCCGCAGCCGAACGCCTGGTACGTTCTTTTGATGAAGCAATCCTGTTGCTACAGCACATGCCGAAGTGTGGCCCCGCACGGGCGGAGATTGGGCGTGACGTGCGAAGCTACCCGGTCGGCAAGTACCTTGTGCTTTACCGCATTGCAGATGACGCGATTGAACTGTTGCGCGTCGTGCACGGGTCGCGCAAGATGCGCGGCATCCTCAAACGACCCTGAGCCACGACGCAGCGATTCGACACTCACCCCACCACCGGCCTATGGAACCCATGATAATTCGCGTGTTCCGCGCGGACCCGGTATATCCCACCCACCACCGCGCCATACACGGCGTTCAGCATGAACAGGTGCAGCGCGATGCGCCAACTGAAGCTTAAGCCCAGGAAGCCGGGCTCGGGGAACATCTCGGGCATCAGGGGGTGGATCGACCCGACGAACCACAGCGCCAGCCCCGCGACCAGGCTGTGTGGAATCGAGACGATCAGGCCCGGCAGCCAGTCGCTGTCACCCCACCACTCAAAGACCATGCCGTAAACGAGCCCGACGATGCCACCGATCAGAAGGTGCATCCCCAGGCCGATCATCCACGACGCGTTGCCGGTCTGCCCGGTCAAAAGCGACCCGAGGAACAGGCAGATGTCCATCCGCGTCTGCTCGATCGGCTGGGTCAACCACAACAGTGGCACCATGATCAGTGCCCCACAGACGCCTGCGATGAAGGCCGAACCCCAATTTTCGCGATACGCGTTCATGGACGGGCTCCTTTCGAGGACGGGAGATGATGTGAATCAATCAAAATTATAACATAGCGGTGCTGGGCGAGCGCAGAAAAAGGCGGGCGCTTTCCAGTGGACTATTTCGTTCGATCCCAGCGCCACATGCGACCCAGGGGAATATCGAGATCGGCAAACGGTGCGAAGCGGACAACGTCGGCGTCCTTACCCGAACCGGCTGGCTCGTATACACCGTCAACCAGGCTCCAAGCGTCGGCGGACCGTTGTCCGGGATCGATGATCCAGTAATGGGCGACACCCGCTTGGCGGTATTCGGCGAACTTGTCCTGCCGGTCGATCTCGATACTGGATGGACTGATCACCTCTACCGCAAGATCAGGCGGACCTTCCATCGCCTTCTTCCCGATCAAGTGCGTCCGTGATTTTGAAAAGTAAAGCACGTCAGGACGGCGCACGGTGAAACGATTGAGGATCGTGTCCACATCCTGGTGAAGCTCGCCGAGCGCGTTTGCGTGGATGTGATTGCCGAGGATCATGATCAGGTGGATCACGACCGTAGAATGTTCCGGGATCGGACTCGGGCTCACCGCCACCTCCCCATCGACCAGTTCCAGCTTCACGCCAGGCGGATCCTCGCCCAGCATGAGGAATTGCTGCGCGGTCATCTTCGTCGTGTTGATGATCGGCATGACGGTGATTCTACCATGTCTAAAGAGGTCGCCAACAGAAAACCGCCCGGCAACCTTGCGGTCGCCGGGCGGTCTCATTCGTTCACTAAACTTCCGATTTCGTTCCCTTACACGCGGTTCTTCAACCGCAGTGAGTTTTCCACCGCCGGGCGGCCCATGGGGTAGTACTGGAAGCCGGTTTCTCGCATCACGTCGCGGTTCAGGCAGTTGCGGCCGTCGAAGATGATCGGTTGATTCATCGTCGCGGCGATCTTGCGAAACGGCAACGTCGTGTACTGCGGCCAATCGGTCAGCAGCGCGACCGCGTCGGCGCCGGTGGCAGCGGACACCGGGTCCTGGCTCCACTCGATGTCGGCGGTCTTGAACAGTTCCTTCATGTGCTCCATGCCCTTGTAATCGTGGGCTCGGACGTTGGCGCCCTTGGAGAGCAGGTACTCGATGACGTCGATGCTCGCCGACTCACGGATGTCGTCGGTGTCGGCCTTGAACGCCAGGCCCCACACCGCGATCGTCGCGCCCTGGATCGGCCGACCCAGCTTGGTCGCGATCTTCTCAGCAAAGCGCTTCTTCTGGTTCTTGTTCACTTGCTGGATGGCATGCACGAACAGGCTGTCGTAACCGACCGCCTTGCTGATGTGCTCCATCGCGGCGACGTCTTTGGGGAAACATGAGCCACCGTAACCGCAACCAGCGCGAAGGAACGCCGGCCCGATGCGGCTGTCCGAACCGATGCCCTTGCGAATGTCTTCCACGTCAGCGCCGTAGGCTTCGCAGAGGATCGTCATCTCATTCATGAACGAAATGCGGGCCGCGAGCATGCTGTTGGCGGCGTACTTGGTCAGCTCGGCCGACTCCCAGTTCATCGTCATGAAGTTCTCTTCACGCTTGATGAGCGGGTCGTACAACCGACGCATCATGCGGAACGACTCGGGGTTCTCACCCCCAATGACGATGCGGTCGGGGTTCAGGCAGTCCTGAACGGCAGTGCCTTCCTTCAGGAACTCGGGATTGGAGACGACCGAGACGTACGCCTTGGTCTGCGATTTCAGGAAGTTGTACAGCTTGCGGTTCGTGCCGGCCGGGACGGTCGACTTGACGACGATCGTGACCAGGTATTCGTTGTTGTGGGCCGCCAGCGCGTCGCAGACTTCTTTGCCGGCGCCTTCCAGGAACGACATATCAACCGTGCCGTCTTCCTTCGGGGGCGTGCCGACGCAGAGGAACACGACCTCGGCGTCCTTGACGGCGTCTTTGACGTTGTTCGTAAATTGGATCTGACCGGACGCGTAGTTCTCCTGCATCAGCTCCTGCAGGCCCGGCTCGAAGATCGGGCAGTGACCATCCTGCAGCGCCTTGAGCTTCTTGGGGTCCTTTTCAACCCCGCGAACGGTGTGACCGATGCTCGCCAGGCAAACACCGGTGACCAGACCCACATACCCACAGCCAATGATCGTTACGTCCATTTTTGAGAACCTCTTATTCGTCGACAGAACAATTTATCCACTGCAGCTCGCTGGCGTGTCGGCCGGATTATAACCGATGTCCAGACCCGCTGCGCGGAAATCCACACCGTGGCCCGGTCTCTATCGGACAATTTTCAATTGCAAATGTTGGTGAAAACGTGGATTTTCGCGTCTAAACCGAAGAGCACGGTTATCGGACAGTTATAAACATAACAAAGCGACGCGATTCATCGCGCTTCATCCACAAACATGATGGGTCAGACCCGTCTGGTGCTCAAACCCGGTTGGGCTCGTTCCACGTGCCCGCGGGCGCTGCGGGTTCGTTGGACAGAACACGGGCGTCGGATTCCTTCACTTCAAGCACCGTGCTGGCGTCGATTGTGGTCGTCGTGTTGGAATTGGTCGCTTCCGCATCAGACAGGGGTGTGCGTTTCACGATGCGGGCCTTCTCGTGGACCATGCCCGCTTTGTACGCTGCGACGACGATCGAACCGAACACGACCAGGTAAACCGCGACCGCGTACCGTGTGCGGACGAAGACCATCGCCACGCCCAGCAGCGCGAAGACGATCGCCAAGCCGTACGCGATCAGCACCGTCTGCTTCACACTGAAACCCCGGCCGACCAATTGGTGGTGGAAGTGCCCCTTGTCGGCGCTGAACAACGGTCGCCCGGCGACATATCGGCGGATGAACGCCAGCGCGGTGTCCAGAATCGGTAGCGCAAACATGACCAGTGTCGCCAGGAACCACTTGGGCTTCTCCTGGGCCATCAGGATGATCATCACGGCGCAACTGAACCCGAGGAACATGCTCCCGGTGTCGCCCATGAAAATGCTGGCGGGGTTGAAGTTGTACGGGATAAAACCAAGCACCGCCCCGAGCAGCGCCAAACCCAGCACGACGCGCAGCGCGTCGGCGTTGGTGTTGATGCCCCCGCCGTTAATCGCCAAATGCACCGCGACGAACAGGAAGCCCGCAGCGATAATCGCCGTCACACCACCGCAGAGGCCGTCGAGGCCATCCATGAGGTTAGACGCATTGCAGCACCCAACGACAATCACGATCACGAACGCGCCACTGAGCCCCCAGACCAGCCACTCGTACGGTGGGTAATCAATGTTGCCGGGCACGAACGGCAACACTTTGTTAATGAACGGCAGTGTCATGCTCAGCAGGGGTTTGGCAGCGTCGCGACCGACGCCCTCGGCCCACAGGAACAACGCCGCGACCGTCTGACCGGCGATTTTCACCGACGGTTTTAGCCCACGGATGTCATCCCACAACCCGAGCATGATGATGACACATCCACCGAGCACGATGCTGAACTTGATGATGAGGTGTGAAGTCGGCCAACCGATCGGCACCGAATGCAGCGTCGTAAACTGGCTGATCGCCAAGCCCCCGAGCCACCCGAGAAACACCGCCACGCCACCCAGATAGGCGACCGGTTCACTGTGCATTTTTCGTAACCGGTCGGGCCGGTCGACGACATCATAGTAGCTCGCGACCATCCGCATGATGGGCGTGAACGTGAACGCGATCAGAAACGCCATGTAAAAAACGAAGATGTACGGCGACACCACCTGATCGGCGGTGAATCCAGTCGTCTGTCCAATCATGGGCAGCAGCATCCGCGCGCTCCGAAAGCCCCGCTATTGTCCACAAAGTGGAAACCCCTGTGCTCCGTCCAAGCGGACGAACCAGTATATCCGGCAGCACGGGGTCTACCAACAATTCTCTGTATCGGCCGTTTATCCGCGCCGCGCGCGGGCAAGAAATTCTTACTTGAACGTCTGATAATTCGGACGGCGATGCCCGGCGTTCACAACTTTCAACATTCGACAATCAGCATCCGACTTCACACAATCTTCAATATGACATGTGCCAGGTGTGGCCATAAAAACTCGTCCAACGATCGTTTCTGCACCACCTGCGGCGCTTCGCTGGTGGGTGAAGCGAAATTCAACAAGGGATGTTTCATCCCGATGATCTTGGTTGTTTCGGTGTTGATCATGTCGGCATTGCTGTTGTGGGGCATCAGTTTGCTCGAAAGGTACGCCCCGAAGTTAGTGCCCCAGTCGACACCAACGCGGTCGACCCCGTTTATGGTGCCGACAACGGCGCCTGCTACGGCGCCCGCGCCGAGCAGTCAGCCTTTTCAATAATGGCAGATCGCCGCGTCGGGAAGCACATGACGCGACACTCGTTCTAACGATTTTTTACTGGCGATTACGCGGGTCGGTATCGCGATACCGGCCGGTGCGGCCGATCGCGATTCGGCGAACGCCGTGGTGGTGCAGCCAAGGGTTGAATACCCGGTCGTGGTGAAGGGTTCGCAGCGTGATTCGTGACGCACTCACTCCTCGTCCTTCTTCCCCCCCGGTCGTGCCACCGGGTAGAAGTCCCCCTTGTATTCCTTGCTCTCGGCCTCCGCCCGCGCCGCAGCCGCCGCCGCTCCACCTTCCAGCGGGCCACCGGTCAATGGTTTGACAGTCGGCACGTCTTCGTCGACCGAGTCCGACTCGCGGCCACCGACGCCGAAGCCACCGAGGTTCGCGAGCATGGCGTTTTCCATGTCTTCCATCTGAGCCCGGTCGGCATCGGTCATCCCCGCCGACGCACCACTCGGCGCTGCGTTGTCCGAATTGCCATACCGTGACATATCCATCGCGGGCTTTTCGCGCCGCTTGGGTCCCCAGATGCCACCACCGGTCAACAGCCCGACGACGCTCGGCCAGATGCCCCCAATCAGCACCAACCCCGCTACCGCCCCGATCGCCAGCGTGTTCCGTGGCACTTCCCACCACGCGTACCGAAACTGGATCTGCGCTTGCGGAAACTTTTCCTTCAGGTCACCGAGATATTCACTAACCGTCAGGTCGGGCTTGGGGTCCGTTGGAATCTGCGCGATGGGCTTATAGGGGTCAGAAACGAAAAATCGCACCCGGCGGCCAATGCCTTCGGTTCGATCTTTTCCCGGATAGACCTGCATAAACGTCAGCCAGGTCTTTCCACTTTCGTCTTTCGGATGGATGGTGATATCGAAGATGCTCCCGAAGTACCGACCCCCCTTGTCGTCTACCGGCAGGACGACCCCATTCTCAAACTCGCGCTGCGAATTAAGCGTCCGGTCAAACCCATCATCCAGATTGGGCCCGTGATAGGCCTGCACGCCCCCAAACGCCAGCCCTGCGATCAAGCCGACTGCCGCCCATTGCCACCGTCGTAAATCTTCCAAACCCATGATGCACCCGCCCCCGTTCGCGACAGCCGAGGCGGCTCCTTCTCCCTACGTGTCAAACGTCTATACCGCCAGTCGGTCGCAAAGTTGATGGCAATACGATGCTTATTTCAAGCGGAGTGAGGGGCAGACGGGACATGCAAGTCCCCGATTGCGCGAAGGTTGCGTACACGGTCGACCCGGGGCCAGCCCAACGGCGTCACGACGAAACATTTGCTCGCCGCGGAAGAGAGATTGCACACCGCGAATCTCGGGATGCACGATGCGCGCGGCGTAGGGTAGGATTAATGGTTGGGCCAGCTCGGCCTAGCTCGGAAGCCCTAAGACGCCGATGGATCGATTACATCGAGAAATTGAACCGTATGTGATTCGTATAGCAGTGTAGGGCCGGATGACAATCCCCCCTCTTGCCTCGCGAACGACGGCGGGATTACCATTCCGAGGCGCTACGAACTCCCTCTGCATTTGCATCGTGCATTTCGTAGGACAGGCATTCTTGCCTGTCTCTCTTTCTCTCCCCCCGACCTTAATTGCCCACGATTGACAAAATCCGGAGGCTGAGACAGGCAAGAATGCCTGTCCTACGAAAGACCGAAGACGGGGGAGACACAGACAAGAATGTCCGTGCCACCGGGGAAAGCAATCGATCAGATCGAGTAATCCGCCTCGAACGTCCGCGCGTGTTTGAACCGCACGTGGACGGGTTCGTCCTGTTTCAGTTCCAGTTCCTTGTACCGGTCGCGGGTGAGGGCGGCTTCGATGACGGCGTTGTCGTCGCTGCGGCGTAGGGTGACGTTGACCACGGGGCCGGCGAAGGTGATGTGTTCGATCGTGGCGGCGAAGGTGTTGCCGTTGGCGTTGCGTAAAATCTCGACGTCGTGCGGGCGGACGTAGGTCAGGGGTTTGTTGCGGTCGGCCGTGGCGGTATCGTCCTCGCCGGGGGCGGCCAGGCGGCCGTCTTCGACGCGGCCGTGGAACAGGTTCACGTTGCCCAGAAAGTTGTAGACGAATGGCGTGGCGGGGTGTTCGTAGACTTGCTCGGGTGTGCCGATCTGTTCAATCTTGCCGTTGCTCATCACGCAGACGCGGTCGGCGACTTCTAACGCCTCTTCCTGGTCGTGGGTGACGAAGACCGTCGTGATGTGCGTGGTGTCGTGCAGCTTGCGCAGCCACTTGCGCAGCTCGCGGCGGACCTTGGCATCCAACGCGCCGAACGGTTCGTCGAGCAACAGCACCTTGGGCCCGACAGCGAGCGCCCGGGCGAGTGCGACGCGTTGGCGTTGCCCGCCGGACAGTTGGGAGGGGTAGCGTTTGGCGAGTTGGTCAAGCTGCACGAGGCCGAGCAGTTCGGTGACCTTCTCGCGAATCTTCGCTCGACTGGGCCGTTTGCGCCAGGGCAAGACGCGCATGCCGAACGCGACGTTTTCCATCACCGTCATGTGCCGGAAGAGCGCGTAGTGCTGAAAGACGAACCCCACCTGCCGCGCGCCGACCTGCGTGTGCGTGACGTCCTCGTCGGCAAACAGAACCTGCCCACTGCCCGCGTCGGCGGTTTCCAGCCCTGCGATGATGCGCAGCAGCGTGGTCTTGCCACTACCACTGGGCCCCAGCAGCGCTACGAGCTCGCCACTGGCGACGTTCAGGCTGACGTTGTCCAGCGCGGTGTACTTGCCAAACGTCTTGGTGATGTTGCGTACTTCGATGCTCATAGTGGGCAGTGGGCAGTTGTCAGTCGACAGTGGGCAGTTGGGAAAAGAATTCTCTTAACTGCCCACTGTCCACTGACAACTACCCACTCTCTCCCTCTTTCATTTCCCGCTGGCGCTCAGTTCGTCGCGGAACTTCCATTCTACCACGGTCTTGACGACGAGCGTGACAACCGCGAGCAACCCCAATAACGACGCCACCGCGAACGCCGGCGCGACACTGACGAAACTCGCGTAATACACGCGCTCCACCTGCAACGGCAGAGTGATCTGACCCGTATAGTTGCCACTTACAACGTAGACCGCACCGAACTCACCCATCGCGCGGGCGTTGCACAGGATCACCCCGTACAGCAGGCCCCATTTGATGTTGGGCAGTGTGACACGGAAAAACGTCTGAAACCCGTTGGCACCCAGCACGCGGGCGGCCTGTTCCTCGTCGCTGCCCTGGCTTTGCATGAGCGGGATGAGTTCCCGCGCGACGAACGGGAACGTGATGAAGATGGTCGCCAGCACAATGCCGGGTTGCGCAAAGACGATCGCGGGCATGTGAAACGTGAACTCGGTAAAACCGAGTGAAAACGTGTGGTCCTTCCCACCCGCCAGCCAGCCCTGCGCGCCGAACAGCAGGACGAACGTCATCCCCGCGACCACTGGCGACACACTGAAAGGCAGGTCGATAAGCGTCGTGAGGATGCTCTTGCCCTTGAACTCGAACTTCGTCACCAGCCACGCCGCCGCCAAACCAAAGAGCGTGTTGAGTGGCACTGCGACGGCAGCGGTCAGGAGCGTGAGCCAGATTGATTCCTGTGTCTCGTGCGACGAGACCGTCTCCCACCACCCGGCCCAGTCGGCATCGGTCAGCGCCAGCCAGACGGCTTGTCGAAACGAGCGCGTGCCGTCAAAGGCATCTTCAAAGGCCACACCGAGATCGAGCGCCTCATAGAAGACGACGATCAACGGCAAGATCAGGAAGACGAAGATCACAAACAGCGCCAGCGAGATCAGCGTCCATTTGACGATCGGAGATTCAGTCGCGGCAGAGTGACGCGGCGCCCGCGCGGGGGTGATCGGTGTCGGCGTCGGGAAGGTGGAGGCGGCTTGCGACATGGGTTAGCACGTCTCCCCGTTTGGCGTTGGAAGGCAAGAGACGCGAAGGCGCGAAGGCGCGAAGAAAGCGCGAAGCAGTTCCTGTTGCTTTGAATTCCCTTCGCGTTCCCTTCGCGCCTTCGCGCCTTCGC
>JBBRHE010000046.1:0-19680 GCA_038223165.1 Tepidisphaerales bacterium | reverse complement strand
GGTTAGCGCCCCTACCCCCGGGGATGGTAACGAAGTCGCTGCCGAGGATCGTTTCACCGCCAGTAGGCATGTGTGGTGTGCGGCAGACGAGGTCCATGTTGATCGAACCGAGGACGACGATGGGCTTGGGCATCCCGCCGTTCTAATCCTTTAAGGCCAATACGCCAACCGCAATTAGCAAAAATTATGCTCTGCGCACGGCGTCGAGCAACCGTTCGCCGTACATTTTCACTTTGTGCGGGTCCATGCCTTTTATCGTTTGCAACGCGTCTAGATCGCTTGGCGCTACGCGCGCGATCTGCTTCAGCGTCGAGTCGTGGCATATGCAGTACGGTGGCAACTGGCGCAGTTTTGCCAGTTCAGATCGCGCGCTTCGCAGCCTACCAAAACGTTCGGCGGCGTCGGGGTCCATTTCTTCTTCGGGCAACTCGACGAGTTCCAAGGTCCGACCATCTTCCAGTTTGCGGACCGCCCGAGGATTCGTTCCCAACGCGCGAGGGCTGGTTCCGTTTTGCCGCGGTGTACGGCGCGGAATCAGATCGACCAACGGCGCAGGAGGGGGTTGTTCGCCTTTCATCACGACCAGGCCCGCTGCGGTCAGTTCGATCACCGGGCGGAACTTGACGCCATCCGGATCTTTTTGCCGCGCCAGCCCGGATTCCATCAACCGATGCAGCATCGCGACGATGCGCTTGGTCGGGTACGTCTTCAGCAGGCCGAAGACCGTCAGTTGGTCCAATGCCCAGCGTTGTGTTCGCTCGTTGCTCGCGCCGGCGAGCACTTCGGCGACCACGCCCACACCGAACTTGCCACGCATGCGTGCGATGGCGGAAAGGATTTGTCGAACCAGGAGCGTGACCTCATCAGGAATCACAACCTGCTGCTGGGGTTCGAGTTCGTCTCCGTCCCGCTTGCCGCGCCGGCACACGTCACAGCGGCAACCCTCGACGGGCGCGGTGTCACCGAAATAGTCAAGGATCATCAACCGGCGACACTTATGTGTCTGCGCGTACTGAACCATCCAGTCGAGCTTGTCGGTCGCGTGCTTTTTCATCTCGGCGATGACGGCCGGGTCGGTGGCGCTGTCCTCACCAATCTTGCCGATGAAGAATTCCTGCGTATAGCGGTCCTGATAGCTGAACAGCATCACACAGCGACTCGTCTGACCGTCGCGCCCCGCGCGGCCGGCCTCCTGGTAATAGGCCTCGAGCGTGCCGGGCATGTTGTAGTGCACGACGAGCCGTATGTCGGGCTTATTGATCCCCATGCCAAACGCATTGGTTGCGACCGCGATCGAGCGCGGTGTCTGCATGAACTGTTCCTGATTCGACGTGCGGGCGGCGGCGTCCATGCCGGCGTGGTACGCGAAGATCGGCCGGTCTCTAAGGCGACCCGAAAGGAGGGACGTCACCTCATCCACGCTCTTGCGTGTCGAGCAATAGACGATCGTGCTACCGAGTTCCTGCTGCAGAAGTCGCAGCAATTCCGATGGCTTATCCGCCGCCGACGCCATTCGGCGCGACTCGTAGGCCAGATTGATCCGGTCAAACCCAGTGACATAAACGTTCGGCTCGGCCAGAGCGAGGTGATGGATGATGTCGTTGCGAACATCTTCGGTCGCCGTCGCCGTCAGTGCGATCGTCGGTGGCGAACCCAACCGCTGGCGCACCTCGCCCAGTCGCGCGTATTCCGGTCGGAAATCATGCCCCCATTGACTGACACAGTGCGCTTCGTCAATTGCAAACAAGCTTGGCTTGAGCGCCGCGATCATCGACAGAAAGTTGCCGCTGAAGAATCGCTCAGGCGCAACGTAGAGCAGCCCGTGAAACTCTTGTTGAAGCCTTGCGATAACCTCACGCTGCTGCTGGACCGAGAGCGCGCTGTTGAGCATGAGGGCATTCAATCCCTCGTCGCGCAACTGCTGAACCTGGTCTTCCATCAACGAAATCAACGGCGAAACGACGACCGTCAATCCACCCTTCACCACCGCAGGCAACTGATAACACAGCGACTTGCCCGCCCCGGTCGGCATGACGCACATGACGTCGCGATCGGCGAGCACGTCCTCGATCACCTCGCGCTGCGCGGGACGAAACTCGTCAAGGCCAAAGTGCTGTTGAAGGTGTTCGCGGAGGTCGACGGACATAGCGGTGGACAAATTATAGGAGATTGGCCGCGCGATGGCGCGATGAGGACGGCAGAAATGTACGGTGAGAGCGCCAAGAGTAGGCGTAATATCAATCAACCGGAGATGTCACGCTGCGATCGCATCAACTCGACGGCCGTTGCTTAGATTCCTCGGCATCCTGACGTTCATAGCGCCTGCATCGTCGTCGCCCAGGCCGCGAATCGTTTGACGTGTTCGGGCGCTACGGAGCGCGGCGTCGTCGACAGCACCTCGGTGATCACGTCGGGCGTGATCAGCGCCTCGCCCTTGCCGGCTACGGCGTGCAGGAATGGGATGACCGCAGCGCGATCACTCAGATATTTGATGTCGGCCCCACTGAAGCCTTCCAGATCCTTCGCAAGCGAGTCGAGGTCGACGTCCTCAGCCAAGGGTCGCTTTTCGAGGTACAGTTCCAGCAATTTACGTCGCGCGGCAAGGTCCGGTAGCGGGATGTAAACCTTCTCGTCGAACCGACCCGGGCGTAAAACCGCAGGGTCGAGTTGCCAGGGAACGTTCGTCGCGCCCAGGAACAGCACGCTGGACGATTTCGACTTATCAAATCCTTCCATCCCCTGCAAAATTTGCGGTACGACTCGGCTCATCACGCTCGACCCTTCATCGCGCCTCGCGGGCACGAGCGCCTCGATCTCGTCGATGAAGATGACCGACCGCGTCTCACCCGCAGCGGCGTCGAAAAGCTTCTTCACGTTCTGCTCGGCCTCACCAACCCACTTGCTCAGCACATCGGCTGGTGACACACGGAAGAACGCGGCGTCCAGTTCGCCCGCGACCGCCTTGGCGAGCATCGTCTTGCCAGTCCCCGGTGGGCCGTAGAGCAGGATGCCACCCCCGGTGCGAATGCCGAACTTCTGTGCGAGGTCTGGGTGGTTAAACGGGTAGATCATCCGCAGGCGGATCTCGTGCTTCACCTCGTCGAGACCCGCGACATCGTCAAAGCGGATCGATGGGCGTTCCTTCACGAGCCAGTCGTTGGCAGAAGATTCATTCGATGTTTCGGACGACCCGTGCGCGGCCGATTGGCGTGTCGCCGTTCCACCTGTGCCGGGTGAACGGTTGGACGACTTGGCGGCTTCGCAGTCCCTGGCGAGCTCAAGTAGTTTTCCGGCGGCCTCCTTGCGGGCCTCGCGCAGTTCGTCACCTTGGGCTTCCTTGCTCAGCGCGACCATCTCACGGGCCGCTTCCAGCAGGTAAACGCGCGCCGAATCCCACTGCCCGGCCCGGCGGGCGTCGAGACCCTTCTGGCGATATCGCTCGAAACTGTCCCATGACATCGTCGGACCCTCGGTCAAATATCGCGATCGTCCGGCCGGCGCGAGGCGAGCCAGCCCATCACGATCATGTACGTCATCATGAATGCCACCAGCACGACTGCCAGTCGCATCGACCCGGTGAAACGGACGAACAGGTAAACCAGCAAGCTCGCAACGGCGAGCACAAGAATTAAGTACCCGATCAGTCCGCGCAGCCGTTTGCCCTGGCCACTGCCACCGATCTCCAGTTCGCGAGGATGTTGTCCGTTGGAGTGTTCCATGTGAAGTCGCTCTACACCAGCGCCGTCGGGAACTGCAGCAGGTTGACGACGCCTTCCTTTGTGACGAGGTAGTCGTTCTCAATCCGCAGTCCACCGTTGATGGCCGCGCTGTACAAGCCCGGCTCGGCGGTGAAAACTTCACCTTCGAGCAGGGTGTCGTCCCACTTCATGTTCAAATGCGGATACTCGTGCGGCTGAAGCCCGATGCCATGACCCAGATGGTGCGGCATGCCCGCGTAACCAGCGGCCTTCAAGTGGTCGTCAACAGCGGTGAAGAGGTCGCGACATTTGACGCCGGGCTTAGCGAGTTTTTCGACGATCGACAGTGATTCCGTAATCGTCGTCCATGCTTTCATCTGCTCGTCCGTCGGTTTGCGGTCGACGGAAAACGCACGGCAATTGTCGGCAAAATAGCCGCGATAGTTCGGACCGAGGTCCAGCACCCACAACTGACCGGCCTTGGCAACGTGATCTTTGCGGGCTGGGCCACCCCCGACGCCGACCGCGTAGTCGTTGCCGAGCATGGCGCCGAGCGGTTCACCCATCGACTTCACAGCAGCGGCGTGCAGCTCGGCAAAAAGTTCCAGCTCGCCAACGCCCGGCTCGATCAGCTCCTTGGCCGTCGCGTACATGTTTTCCGTCGCAGCGATCGCGATCTTCAGAAGCTTGAGCTCATCGGCATCTTTCACACGTCGCATCTGCCAGAGGTGGGCGTCAATCGATTCGACCGCACCGCTGGTGTATTGCATAGCCACCTGCGCCGTGACGGTGGACGAATCGATCCCCACCTTCGGATGCCTTCGACCGGCGGCTTCCAGTCGACGGACGACCATCGCCGCGACGGTCGCGGGCTGTTCCTGGCGCAAGGTGCCGTTCCAGTTGGCCTCGAACGCCAGCGCCTCATCAGCAGCTGCCTTGGTGTTGGGCGAGTTCGGCGAAACGAGGACCGCTCGACCATCCCCAAACAGGATGAACGCCGAAGAATGCTGCCACGCGGTCCAATGGGCCGACAGGTAATAGACATGATGCGGCAAGCCGACGACGATCGCGTCAAGCCGCTGGGCCGCCATCACGTCCAGCAGGCGTTTCTGCCGCTGGCGCGAAAGTGTGGATTCGAGCATAGTCTTAATCTATCGGAGGACGGGAAGATTGACCACGAAGCCGCGAAGGCACGAAGCGATTTTCGGCCGTTCAACACTGTTCTATTCTTCACTGGTTCTCCTATGGGACTCTGGCACCTGCCGCATCGTGCGACGCCGAAACTGCTTCGTGACTTCGTGTCTTCGTGTTTAACTTCTTCCGTTTGCTTATACGGGGTTTTGCTGTAATCATCGAAATGGAGGATCGCGACATGACCCAACCCACCGTTGCCACCGCCGCCGACTACGCGGATGCCTTGCTGACCGCAAGGCGATTCAAGTCGGTCCTTTTCCTCGTCGTGCTGCTGTCGTTGATCGTGCAGATGACGCTCTTCTTCCTTGCCAAGTACGGCGTGCTGCCCGTTGCCCCGGTCGCTACCGACGCCTCGACGCAGGCTACCGGCTCGGGCGTCGGTCACCTGTTACTGCAATATCTGACCGTCGTCGGCACGTTCGTCGGCTTCGGCGCGACGATCGTGCTCGCGGCCGTCCTGCTGCTGATCGCGGGCATCATGCTTGTGGGCCGACTGATCGGTGTTGGCCGGATTACTTCGGCATTGTTGTGGAGCATCGTCCTATTGGTGCTGCTGTTTCCCTGGCAGGCGGTCTATTCCAACGCGACCCTACGACCAGACGGTACGACCGCGATCAACGACTTCCGCATCCCGGGCGTACTGTACACGTGGGCAGAGATCAGCCACCCGACACTGGGCGCGAAGTTCTCGAGCGACATCGGTCATGTGGCCTACCTGCGCTGGGCACGGTTCGTCGGGTTCCCGGTCGTCGCGATGCTGTTGTTGATAAACGTTCAGATGACCAGTGGCCGGGCGCTACGGCAGGCCTTTGGTGACGACATGCCGAGCGCCGACCGCGCCGACGATCTGCCGACCACCTGAGAGATGACACCTTCATGCGCGAAGAACGCGGGCAGATCAAAGGCGATATCACCGTCTTCGAGCCCTACACGCTCTGGGGAACGATTGGTGGCGATGTGCGCGTCATCGAGGGTGGCAAGATGTGGGTCCGTGGCTCAATCTACGGCGACCTGACCGTCGAGGCGGGGGGTCGTGTCCACGTCTACGGCAACATCAGTGGCGACATGACCGTCCACAAGGACGCAAAAGTCATCCACAGTGGCATGATCGCGGGCAATGTCGTCAACCGCGGGGGGCGGCTGTACATCGACGCGACCGGGACGGTGAAGGGGAAGGTCAAGACCAAGTCAGGTGAAACCAAGATTGAGCCCAAGCCCGGCGAGTGGAAAGAAGAAACATAGCACTTTTCACGCATGTCCCACCCTCGATAGAAACGGTTTCCAACGCATCCGTAGCCTGTCGGTAGAAAGGGGAATACGATGACGGTCGCGGAGAGCGAAGAGATCTTGACCGCACAAACCGCCCGCAGCGACTGCGAACGTCGGGACGCAGACGTCGGCAACTTGCAGCACAGTTCCCCATCGCGCCGCCATCGGCTATAATCGCATCACCAACGCCGTCAAACTGATGCCCACGCCAATGTCCCACTTGCTCGCCGCTGCGCGCGGCGAGGTCGCTGCCGACCTGCTGCTGGCCAATGGTCAGATCGTCAACGTATTCACCGGTGAGATCGAACGTGCCGATATCGCGGTCGTCGGTGAGCGCATCGCGGGCATCGGGCCCGGATATAGCGCCAGGGAAACGATTGATCTGGCTGGCAAATATATCGCTCCGGGATTGATCGACGCCCACGTCCACATTGAGAGCAGCCTCTGCACGCCCCCCAACTTCGCCGCCGCCGTCGTGCCACGCGGTGTGACGACCGTGGTAGCCGACCCGCACGAAATCGCCAACGTCTGCGGCATCGCCGGTGTGCGATACATGGCCGAGGCCTCGCGCGGGCTACCGTTGCGCGTCGTCTTGATGGCGTCCAGTTGCGTCCCAGCGACGCCCATGGCGACCACAGGCGCGTCGTTGTCGGCGGACGATTTGAAGCAACTCCTTCAAGAAGGCGTCGTTCACGGGTTGGCCGAGGTGATGAACTTTCCCGGTGTCATCCAAAACAGCGGCGACATGCGGGCCAAGATCGACGCGTTTACCGGTCGGCCGATCGACGGTCACGCGCCGGGTGTATGCGACAAGGCCTTGAACGCGTACGCCGCTGCGGGAATTCAAAGTGATCATGAATGCGTGACGCCCACTGAAGCGCAAGACCGTCTGGCCCGTGGGCTGTATGTGCTGATCCGCGAGGCGACCAACGCGTGCAACCTCGACGCCCTGCTGCCGGTCATTACGCCCGCGAACAGTCGGCGCATCTGCTTTTGCACGGATGACCGTACCCCGGCGGACCTTCTTGGCGCCGGTGGTGTGGACGACATGGTCCGCCGGGCGATTCGATTCGGCATCGATCCGGTCGAAGCCATCCGCATGGCGACGTTGAACACGGCCGAGTGCTTTCAACTGCCCGATCGCGGTGGCATCGCGCCAGGACGGCTGGCGGATCTGTTCGTATTCGACGATCTGAAGTCGCCCCGAGCAACGCAGGTGTTTGTCGGTGGGCGCGTCGCAACGTTCGCACATGCCGCCCGCTCGGGCAGTATCGGCAACTTCCGCATCGCGCGCGATCGCATCGACCTGACGATCCCGGCCAAATCGCCAACCATCCGCGTGATCGAGTCGTTGGCGGACCAGCTCATCACAAACGAACTGCACGAGAAGGCCAAAGTCATCGATGGGCAAGTCGTCGCCGACGTCGAGCACGACGTTCTGAAAATGGCCGTCATCGATCGTCACACGACCAGCGGCAACGTCGGGCTCGGATTTATTCGCGGGTTTGGCCTGAAGCGCGGCGCGATCGCGGGGACGGTCGCCCATGACCATCACAACCTCGTTGTCATCGGTTGTGACGACGCATCCATATACACCGCAATCGACTCCGTCGCGCAGATGGCCGGTGGCCTGGTCGCAGTCGATTCCGGTCGTGCCGTCGCGACGCTTCGTCTGCCGGTCGCAGGACTGATGAGCGACCGACCGATCGCGGAAGTGCGCGACGCTTACGAAAAGCTTCTGACGGCTGCCCGGAACCTTGGCTCTCACTACCGCGACCCGTTCATGGCGATGAGCTTCATGGCTTTGGAAGTCATCCCGAAACTGAAGCTGACAGATCGAGGGTTGGTCGACGTCGAGAAGTTCGATTTTGTGGATTTGTTTGTCTAGGAAACCTGGCGTTTCCCTGAGGCTGAACGTCTTTGTGTCACTAACAGGCGCAAATCCGTTTGCCTCCAGCGCCAAATCGTGTATAACCCGCCGTCCAACCTTTACGACATGCGAGCTCCTCACCAACTTGTCCATAGCCGTGCGCGATTGCGCGCCCGTTACGCCCTTTACCCGATCGAGGGATATCCGCTGTCCCGCATCCCCCAGTGGGTGGGCGCGGAAGTGCGCGTCCTGACTTCGCCTGCAATGGGCGCGGGATTCGTCCAGTACAAGATCGACCTCGCCCCCAATGGTGGCGCTAAGCAGGCCAGTGATGGCCGCATCGAGACGTTCATCTACCTGCTGTCCGGCGACGTCAGCCTGACGATCGGCAAGGCAAAGCACTCGCTGACCGCTGGTGGGTTCGCGCTCGTGCCGCACACGGCGTCGTATTCGGTCGTCGCGGTGGAGCCGTCGTCGCTGCTCGTCCTGCGTAAGGCATTCGAGCCGGCGATTGGCATCTGCGAGCCGATGGCGATCGTCGGTAACGAGCACAACATCAAGGCCGAACCGTTCGGTGGCAACGAGCACGCCCGGCTGCAATTGCTCATCCCCGACGATCTGCAGTATGACCTGTCGATGAATGTCTTCACGTTCGACCCCGGCCATGGCCTGCCGTACGTCGAGACGCACGTGATGGAGCACGGTCTGTGGTTCCTGCAAGGCAAGGGCTTGTACTACCTCGACGGGGAATGGATAGAAGTCGAGCAGACCGACTTCATCTGGATGGGCCCCTTCTGCCCGCAAAGTTTTTACGCGACAGGGCCGACCCCTTCGAAGTACATCTATTACAAGAACGTAAACCGAGAGATCGCACTGTAGAGTGGGCACTGCCCACCGCCGCAGTGTGAACGGACAATGGTGGGCAGTGCCCACCCTACGAGACCATCCATGGAAAAGATCTACCGCGACGAAGATGTGAACTGGGACGTCCTCAAGGGCAAGACGATCGCCGTGCTGGGGTACGGCATTCAGGGAAAGGCCCAGGCCGCCAACACGCGGGACAGTGGGTTCAAGGTGATCATCGGATCGGGCGGCAGCATCGCCGAGGCCAAGGCCGATGGGTTCGAAGCGTTCAGCATCGGGGAAGCGGTCAAGAAGGCCGACATCATCCTGATCGAACTGGCCGACCCGGTTCAACCACCCATTTACAAAGCCGAGATCGCCCCGAACCTTCGCGCCGGGCAAACGCTCTGTTTCTGTCACGGCTTTTCCGTGCTGTACGGGCAGATCATGCCGCCGAAGGACGTGAACACGGTCCTGTTCGTCCCCAACGCGCCAGGCAAATTCGTCCGCGAGAAGTTCCTTAAAGGCGAAGGCGTGTACGGCTGCGTGGGGGTCGACCACGATGCCACCGGTGAAGCCCGCGCGATCGCATTCGCCATCAGCAAAGCCGTCGGCAGCACGCGGGCCGGTGTCGTTGAGATGTCGTTCCAGCACGAGACCGAGGGTGATAACTTTGAGGAGCAGATCCTCTACGGTGGCGCGATCGCACTGATGCGCGCCTGCTTCAATACCATGGTCGACAACGGCTACTCGCCATCGTTCGCGTATGCCAAGGCTATTCGCAGTCTGCGCAGTGTGATCGACGTGATGGACGAGGTCGGCATCGAGGAATACATCAGCCGGCGAAGCAGTCGCACCTGCGAATACGCCGTCCGCACGCGCGGGCCGCGCGTCATCAACGAACCCGAAATCCGCAAGATCTTCGCTGAGACCGAGCGCGGTGAGTTCGCCAAGGAATGGATGAACGAGTTCGCGCTGGGCATGCCCACCTTGCACCGCATGCGTCGCACGGGGGCCGACAGCGCGATGGAAAAGACGGGCCGCGTGTGGCGCGAGAAGTTTGGAAAGTAACGTAGCGTGGGCACGGCCTATCGCATCACGAACTACGAGAAGTAATCCGTGCCGATCCGACCCGATCGCATCCTCGCCGACATCGAAGCCATCGCGGGCTTCTCGGAGAACCCACCGACCATTGGTTACAGCCGCCCGACTTTCACGCCGCAATGGGTCGCCGCCCGAGATTACGTGATCGAGCAGGCCAAGGCCGCCGGTTGCAAGGTGCGGATTGACGCTGCGGGCAACGTCCACGCCCGCCCCACCACCGTCGATTGGGACGCGAAGATCTGGCTGAGTGGGTCGCATATCGACTCGGTTCCGACCGGTGGCAAATACGACGGTGTCATGGGCATCGTCGTGCCACTGGAAGTATTGCGGGCAGCCAACGAGGACGGTCGTCAACAACTGCCACTGGAGCTGGTGATTTTTGCTGAAGAGGAAGGGACGACCTTCAACCTCGGCATGCTCGGGAGCCACGCCTGGGCCGGGTCGCTGTTGCTTGACCGTCTCGTAACGGTGAAGAATCGCGACGGTCAGAACTACCTGGAAGCCGGGGCCTCGTGCGGCGTTTCCGCGGAACGGATGGCCGACGAACGCTTGAAGCCCGGCCAATATCGCGGGCTGATCGAAGTGCACGCCGAGCAAGGTGTGTCGATGTGGAACAACGATGTGCCGCTCGCGATCGTCACCGCGATCAACGGGCGCCGTCAGTACGCAGGGACGATCGTCGGCCAGGCCAATCATGCCGGCTCCACGAGTATGCATGACCGCCGTGATGCGCTTGTCGCGCTCGCTGAGATCATGGTGGCGTTAGAAGCTTTGGCAAACGAGTTGAGCGAACGTTCACCGCAGACGGTGATCACGATCGGACAGGTCTGGCCGAAGCCCAACGCGATCAACGTCATCCCCGGTGAGGTCACGTTTACGCTCGACTTCCGTGGTGCAAGCAATGCAATTCTAGGTGAAGGCGATGAGCGATTGCGCCAAGTCTTCACGAGCGTCACCAGCCGCCGTAGCCTGGACCTCACAATGATCGAGACCGAGTTCCTGTGCGCCGTTCCGCTTGACGCAGCAGTCTGCGGCGCGATCGAAACCGCTGCAAAGTCGATCGGCCTCGTTAACCTTCCGGCTGTTGCCAGCGGCGCGCTGCACGATGCTGCGATCCTCGCGCCGATCATCCCGACCGCGATGCTGTTCGTCGCCAGCGAGGGTGGCATCAGCCATAATCCGAAGGAGTTCAGCCGTCTGGAGGACATCGGTACCGCTGCGCGGATTCTCGATGCCCTGGTGAGGCAATCGTGACGACCTCGCTTGCCCACCTCAACACAGCCTCGCGCGACGACTTCGTCGCGGTCTGTGGTCCCCTGTTCGAGCACTCGCCATGGATCGCCGAGCGCACGTACACCCAGCGTCCTTTCGCGACGGTCGATGCCCTGCACGCAGCGCTCGTCGCCACCATGTACGCCGCGACGACCGACGAACAGGTGAAGCTGATCGCATCGCACCCCGATCTCGTCGGCCGACTTGCCAAGGAAGGTCGCCTGACGAACGAGAGCACGACCGAGCAAGCCGCTGCGGGACTGACGGGCCTGACCGATGACGAGATCACCGCATTCGACCGCTACAATGCTTCCTATCGCGAAAAGTTCGCGTTCCCATTCGTCATCTGTGCACGGCAGAACAAGAAGGATGCGATTCTGTCGGCGTTTCCAACCCGCTTGCACAACAGTCGCGATCAGGAAATCCAAACATCGCTGGTGGAGATTGCGAAGATTGCGAGCTTGCGGCTGATCGATAAAGTGACTGACCAACCCGAAACACCTATGGCAACGCTCAGCTACAACTCGTATGGAAAGTCGGCCGTCCGACTGACCAAGGTCGTCCGCAACGGGCCACTTCACGAACTGTTCGAGATCGAAGCAGAGGTCTTGCTCGAAGGCGACTTCACCGCCGCTTACACCGAGGGTGACAACACCAGAATCATCGCGACCGACACCATCAAGAACACCGTTTACGTACTGGCGAAGGAGAAGCCGTTCTCTTCCACCGAGGAATTCGCGGCGATCCTTGCTCGGCATTTCATTAAGACCTACCCGCACGTCTCGGCTGCGAAGGTGACACTGCTGCAGGCGATTTGGAAGCGGATTGATGTCGACGGCAAACCGCACGATCACGCGTTCACGAGTGGTGGCCCGCAGAAGCGATACGCTCAGGCCGTGCTCGATCGTACGCACGAACAGCCGAGCATTAAGGGCGGCGTCCGCGGGCTGCTGGTGTTGAAGACTACAGCGTCCGAGTGGCGCGACTTTCACACCGATCGCTATCGCACGCTGAAGGACACGACCGATCGCATCATGGCGTCGCAGGTCGACGCGGACTGGCACTTCATCAGCGCGAATGCCGACTTCAACGCCGCCAGCGATGCGATTACGAACGCCATCCTGTCGACGTTCGCGACGCAACACAGCCTTGGTGTGCAGCAGACGATCCTGGACATGGGCAACGCGGCGTTGGCAGCCAGCAGCGCGATCAGTGAGATCCGCTTTGAGCTGCCGAATCTGCATCGCATCCCTTTCAACCTGGAACCGTTCGGACTGAAGTTCGAGAACGACATTTACGTCGCGACAGACGAACCGCATGGGCGGATCGTCGGTGTCGTCACGCGCAAGTGAGACAGCAGCATGGTTGGTAAACTTTCGACCCATGTCCTCGACACCGCAAACGGTCGACCCGCGGCGCACATGCGCTACCAACTCTTCTGGGTTGAAGAGCGCGGTGAAGTGCCCATGAAATCCGGCACCACCAACGCCGACGGCCGCGCCGACGGCCCGCTGCTCGAAGGCGAACGCTTCGGCGCGGGTTGCTACAAGCTGATCTTCCACGTTGGCGATTACTTCGCGGACATCGGCCACCCGGACGCGCGCCGATTTCTCGACAGGGTGCCGTTGGTCTTCGTCGTCGACGACGCGACGAAGAACTACCACGTGCCACTGCTGGTGTCGCCGTGGGCTTATTCGACGTACCGGGGAAGCTAAAACGACATGGCGATCGATCTCCTTATCCGCAACGGCCAGATCGTGACACCCAACGGTGTCCGCGCTGGTGACATCGCGATCGACGGTGGAACGATCGTCGAGATCGGAACCGGTTCGGCAACGGCTAAACAGGAAATCGACGCGACCGGCCTGCACGTTTTTCCCGGTGTTATCGACCCGCACGTCCACTTCAACGAGCCCGGTCGAACCGACTGGGAAGGATTTGCAACGGGCAGCAGCGCGCTGTCGGCCGGTGGTGGCACGACGTTCTTCGACATGCCCCTCAACTCGTCGCCACCGGTCTTGGACGGCGAAACGTTCGATGCGAAGGTCGCCGCGGGCACCGGTAAGTCGTACGCGGACTTCGCGCTCTGGGGCGGGTTGACGCCGACCAACCTCGACAAACTCGACGAACTGGCCGACCGTGGGGTCGTGGGCTTCAAGGCGTTCATGTCGAACAGTGGGATCGACGAGTTCGGTCGCGCCGACGACCTGACGCTCTATCGCGGGATGAGAATCGCCAAGGAGCGCGGCCTGATCGTCGCGGTGCATGCCGAGAGCGAGGAGATCACCTCGCGCCTCGCGGCCGAGGCGGTCGCCGCGGGAAAGACGAGCGCCCGTGACTTTGCCTCGGCCAGACCGATCGTCGCAGAGGTCGAGGCGATCATGCGTGCGATCATCCTCGCCGAGGAAACGGGTTGTCGGTTGCACATTGTGCACGTCAGCAACTCGCGCGGGGTCGAACTCGTTCACCGGTCCGCTGCCCGCAAGGAAGCCGATGTGACGTGTGAAACGTGCGCCCACTACCTCACGTTCACCGTTGACGATCTCGAGCGAGTCGGGCCCGCAGCCAAATGCGCCCCACCCCTGCGGTCGAGTGCCGAGGTGAACGAACTGTGGCAGGACTTGACCGACGAGAAGATCGCGTTCGTCACGTCCGACCATTCGCCAGCACCCGCATCGATGAAGACCGGCGCCTTCTGGCAAGCCTGGGGTGGCATCGCGGGCGTGCAGTCCACGCTTCCTGTCCTGCTGAGCCACGATCCCCGATTGACGCTGCAGCAGATCGCACGTCTGAGCACCAGCGCCGCCAACCGATTCAAAGTTGCCAATAAGGGCGACATCGCGGCTGGTCATGACGCGGACCTGGCTCTCGTCGATATCGCAGCGTGCTATAAACTGACCCGCGACGAACTGCTCGACCGTCACAGGCTCAGCCCCTATGTCGGCCGTACGTTTCGCGGGCGCATCAAGCGCACGATCCTGCGAGGACAGACGATGTTTCAGGACGGCAAGATTGTCGGACAACCGATCGGGCGATTGATCAAGCTCTCGCGTTGACGTGACACGGGCCTCCGGCCCGTGAAGTAGATCAGAACCGCACGGACCGGAGGTCCGTGTCACGAAAGACTCATGCAGACAGCTGTACGCGGACCCATGCTCAATCCTCGGGCCGATCGCTCGGTCGAGTTCATCGCAGACGGTGTGATCGTCTCCGACACCACCGGCACCCGAATCGAATACGTCGGCCCGTATGATGCCGAGGCGCGCTCGACGCTCAACCCGCGGCAGGTGGACGGTCTTATCCTCCCACCGTTGACGGATTGTCACATCCACATTCCCCAGCACCCCATTCGTGGGCGGTTCACCGAAGGGGTGGGAGACGACACACCCAACGGGCGGTTGCTCGCGGGGCTGGAGCGCAACGTCTTCCCCGCCGAAGCGCACTGCGACGACGCCGCCGTCGCCGAGCGGGTGGTGTGGAGGTTCCTGCAGGACACGCTGGCGCAAGGCGTGGTCGGGGGGGCTGCGTACATGACGGTCAGCCCGATCGCTACGCGCGTAGCGCTCGAGATCCTGCCTCCATCGTGGTCCGTCGGGCTTGTGCTGATGAACCAGAATTGCCCGGAATACCTGCGCACCGACGAATTCACGCTCGAGCACGACGTGGAATCGCTCGCGGGCGATTTCGGCAAACGGCTGATCGTCACCGACCGCTTTGCCGTCGCCGTCAGCACGTCGCTGCGTCGCAAGGCAGTTGACCTGGCGCGCCGGTTCGGCTTGAGGACGCAGACCCATCTGAACGAACAGCTCGGCGAGAAGGCATTCGTCGAGCGTATGCTCTACCCGCACGCCGGCACATACACCAACGTCTACACCGCCGACGGTCTGCTCGACCAGGCGGCGATCCTCGCACACTGTGTCCGCATGGGCGACGCCGAGTTCGATCAGGTGAAGTCTGCCGGCGCGTTCATCGCGCATTGCCCGACGTCCAACGCGCTGCTCGGCTCGGGGGTCGCGCCGCTGGACAAGATCGTCGAGCGGAACATCCCCTACGCCATCTGCACGGATGTCGGCGCATCCCCCACGACCTCGCTGCTGGCGGAGATAGCGACCTTCCTGCGCGTGCACGAAGGGCGCTCGACAGTCGCCACGCCCAGCGAGGCGCTGTTTCGCGTGACGCTCGGAGCCGACGTCGTTATGCAGCGACCACCGCGCAGCGCGTCGCTTGCCGTGGGCGATCCGTTTTCGTTCATCGAGGTCGACACGTTCGGAACCGTTCTGCCGAACGCATCCGCAGACTCCGTGATTGCCGCAACTCTGCTCGGTTACGCGCCGGCGGACGCGTCGCTGCGGCAGGCTTACGACAAGCTTGCGCTGGCCGGCCTGCAACTCGAACCTGCCTTGGAAGCGATCGAGGACGACAACGCAGCGGTGGTGTCGCGGCTTGAAGGTCGCGTGCAGCGGGTCACGCTGTCGGGTCAGGTCGTATTCGACCGCAACGACGAGATTTGATTGGTCCGTTGAACGCCAGGGCCGTATACTGGCTCGGTTCTCCAACCGACCGGTTCTGAAAGCCTTATGCGCGACTTTCTGCTGTTGTATGTGAACGGTGTCCGCCACGAGATTCGTGGTGATCGCGCGTTTGCCTCGCTGTCCGACTTTTTGCGTGACGGTCAGCGGTTGACCGGAACCAAGATCGTCTGCGCCGAAGGGGACTGTGGTTCGTGCACTGTGCTGCTTGGCCGGGTTGCGGTCGGCTCGATCACGTACGAGACGGTCACTTCCTGCATTCAGTTTCTTTACCAGCTTGATGGCGCTCATGTCGTCACCGTCGAAGGGTTGAAGGTGGACGGCCGATTGAACCCGGTGCAGGAAGCGATGCTGACCTGCCACGGTGCCCAGTGCGGCTTTTGCACGCCGGGCTTCGTGGTCGCGATGACGGGGATTTTCGAAAGCGACGCGCCGGTCGATGCCTGCTCGCTTAAACGCGGGCTGACGGGCAACCTGTGTCGCTGCACAGGCTATGAAGCGATCATCAAGGCGGGCCTCGCGGTCGATCGTACTGCGATCACACGGTTGAGCGAACTGTACCCGTCTGCCACGCTCGTTGCGGATGTTGAACAGACGTGCCGTAATGCAGTCGAACTGCGTGGCAGTGAAGGGCGAGTCGCCTACATCCCGACGACGCTCGACCAAGCCGTCGAGTTCAAGGCCCGCCATCCCAACTGCATTCCGTTCGCCGGTGGCACGGACCTTGGCGTGCAGATCAACAAGGGTCGCCGCGATGCGCTGGAAGTGCTCGCGTTGTCGCGCATCGCAGACCTGCACGACTCGAAGATCGACAACGACACGATTGTCGCCGGTGCGTGTGCCAGTTGGACAGCGATCGAATCGCTCACTGCCGGCGCCCTGCCCGAGTTCGCGGTGATGCTCGATCGGTTCGCGAGCCCACCCATCCGCAACGCAGGCACGATCGGTGGCAACATCGCCAACGGCTCGCCGATCGCCGACTCGATGCCGGCAATGTACGTCCTCGGCGCCCAGATCGAACTGGCCAGCGTTCGTGGCCGGCGATCGGTCGACATCAACGACTTCTTTACCGGCTACAAGCGGACGCTGATGGCGGCGGACGAACTGATCTCGCGCGTCATCATCCCCGTGACGCCCGCGGGCAGTGTGCTGCGGATCTACAAGATCACAAAGCGCCAAGATCTGGACATCTCGACCTTCACCGCGGCGTTTTTGCTGAAACGCTCGGGAAACACGGTCGATTCGATCCGCATCGCTTACGGTGGCGTCGGGCCGACCGTGTTGCGGTTGACGGATGTCGAGACGTGGCTCGCCGGTCGCGCTATTGATGAAGAGACGTTCACCGAAGCGGGTGACCGCGCCGCGGCGATCGTCGCGCCGATCAGTGACGTGCGCGGGTCGGCGGCGTACCGGGCGCGGTTGGCGGCCAACATCTTCGTCAAGTTTTTCAACGATTTGTCCGATCATCGGTCCTCCCCTTTATCCGATCGGTTTACGTCACCTGCGCCGTCCAACGGGAACGGCAACGGCAAAGTGGGGGCACGCTGACAATGCCCGCAGTTGGACGAGACATTCCTCACGACAGCGCCGCCGGTCACGTGACGGGTGAGTCGTTGTTCATCGACGACATCGCGCCGAGCCATGGCGAGCTGCTCGTCGACGTGTTCGGCAGCCCCGTGGCGCACGGCACGATCCGCTCGATGGATCTGACCGAGGCCGCCAAGGTGCCCGGCGTCGTCGCGCTCTTCACCGCCAAGGACGTGCCGGGCCGCAACCGTTTCGGCCCGGTGCTGCAGGACGAAACGCTGCTGGCGGTCGACGAGTGCGTCTACATCGGTCACCCGATCGTCCTCATCGCCGCAACGAGTCGCCGGGCAATCACGATCGCGCGCCAGCGGATCAACATCGTCATGGACGAGCTGCCAACGATCCTGTCGATCGAAGCCGCGATCGAAGCCAAGAGCTTCATCGGCCCCAAGCGCTCCATCAACCGTGGCGATGTCGACGCTGCCATGACCGCTAGCCCGCGAAAGCTGTCGGGGTCGATGGGGGTCGGTGGGCAGGAGCACTTCTACCTCGAATCGCAGGCGGCCATCGTGCATCCGGGTGAAGGGGGCACGTTCACGGTCCAGTCGTCGACGCAGCACCCGAC
Organism: Tepidisphaerales bacterium; assembly: GCA_038223165.1. Lineage (GTDB taxonomy): Bacteria > Planctomycetota > Phycisphaerae > Tepidisphaerales > Tepidisphaeraceae > DASYHQ01. Next base: position 1,749 of record JBBRHE010000046.1, on the reverse strand, counting down.
CGAGGTGCAGGCGCTGGTCGCTGAGGTGCTCGGCGTGTCGTTCAACGCGGTCACCGTCGTCACCAAGCGCATGGGCGGTGGCTTCGGTGGCAAGGAGACACAGGCAGCTCAACCCGCGATGTACGCGGCGATCGTCGCACATCACACCAAACGCGCCGCCCGTGTCGTCTACGGTCGTGACGACGACATGGCTGTCACCGGTAAGCGTCACCCCTATCTCAGCTATTGGGATGTCGGGTTCGACGAGCAAGGTCGCATCCTTTCTCTGGTGATCGACTACTTCTCGGACGGTGGGTCGAGCACCGATCTGTCTCTCGCGGTCATGGAGCGGACGATGCTCCATACCGACAACGCTTACTACCTGCCCAGCGCCCGCATCACCGGGCAGGTCTGCAAGACCAACCTGCCGAGTAACACGGCGTTCCGTGGGTTTGGTGGTCCACAGGGTGTGGCGAACATCGAGAACATCATGGAGGCGATCGCCGGTGAGCTCGGCCTTGATGCGCTCGACGTCCGCAGAGTCAACGTCTACGGCGTCAACGACCGAAACGTCACGCCCTATGGACAGCTTGTGAAGAACAACACCCTTCACGGCTTGTTCGAAACGCTTGAACGGACGAGCGACTACCGCGCTCGTCGGGCCGAGATCGATGGGTTCAACGCGGTCAGCCGCACGCACGTGCGCGGGCTGTCGATGACCGCGGTGAAGTTCGGCATCTCGTTTACCAAGCAGCACCTCAATCAGGGCAACGCGCTGGTCAACATCTACACCGACGGCACTGTGCTCGTGACGACCGGTGGCACCGAGATGGGCCAGGGTGTCAACACGCGCGTGCGGCAGATCGTCGCCGACGAACTGGGTGTGTCGTACGACACCGTGCGCATCGGCGCGACCGACACGAGCAAGAACAACAACACCTCCCCCACCGCAGCCAGTAGTGGAACGGACCTGAACGGTGCCGCTGCCGTCGATGCCTGCTCGAAGCTTCGCTCGCGGCTTGGCGTCTTCGCTGCCAAGCTGCTGAGTGACGGCGACTCGGGGCTCTTCGCGTCCCCGGACAACGTCGTCTTCCGAGACGGTCGCATCTGGGACGACCGCAGGGCCGACGTGTCGTTCGCGTTCAGGGAGATCGTCCAGCAGGCCTACCTGGCCCGCGTGAACCTCGGTGAGCGCGGCTTCTACGCCACGCCCGGTGTCGACTACAACCGTGAAACCGGCAAAGGCACCCCCTTCCTCTACTACACCAACGGCACCTGCGCCGCAGAGGTCCTCATCGACCGGTTGACCGGCGAGACGAAGGTCACACGCGTCGACCTGCTGATGGACATTGGCATGCCGATCAACCCGGGGCTCGACCGTGGGCAGGTCGTCGGTGGGTTCATCCAGGGCATGGGCTGGGTGACCACTGAAGAGCTCAAGTACAACGTCAAGGGCACACTGCTGAGCCATTCACCCACGACGTACAAGATCCCCAACATCAGCGACCTGCCCGACGTCTTCAATGTCGACATGTACCCCAACCCCGACAACGTCGTCAGCATCAAGCGCAGCAAGGCCGTCGGTGAACCGCCACTACTGTTGGGCATCGCGGTGTGGACCGCGGTGAAGGACGCAATGCGGTACATCTCTAAGGATGCGTTCACAACCCTGCACCTGCCCGCGACGGGGGAAGAGGTGCTCATGCGGATGACCCCTGCCCGCGCAGCACAAGCCGCGACCCCGGTGAAGTGAGCCGGGCGTGAGGGAGC
>JBBRHE010000045.1:0-19837 GCA_038223165.1 Tepidisphaerales bacterium | reverse complement strand
TGCAGGCGAACATCGAGGGCACGACCGACATCGACACTGCGCTCTACAACGGTGCCCAGGGCATCGGCCTGTACCGCACGGAATTCCTCTATCTGAAGATGGGCACCGAACCCTCTGAAGAGGACCACTTCCAGGCCTACGCCGAGGCCATTAACGCGATCGAAGGTCGCCCACTGGTCATCCGCACGCTCGACCTTGGGGCCGACAAGTACACGCAAGCGCAACTGGCCAGCCCGGAACGCAACCCGTTCCTGGGCGATCGGTCCATCCGAATGTGCCTGCACGACATCCCCATGTTCAAGCGCCAACTGCGCGCGATCATGCGGGCCAGCGTGCTCGGTGACGTGCGCATCATGTTCCCGATGATCAGCACGATCATGGAGCTGCGGCAGGCTAAGATGATCCTGAAAGACGTCACGGAAGAGCTCGAGGACGAAGGTGTGCCGTTTCGGCAAGACATCTCCATCGGAATGATGATCGAGGTGCCCTCGGTCGCGCTGATGGCCGACCAATGCGCCAAGGAAGTCAATTTTTTCTCGATCGGCACCAACGACCTCATCCAATACACCCTGGCAGTCGATCGGACCAACGAAAAGGTGGCAGGGCTCTTCTGCCCGGCCCACCCGGCGGTGCTGCGGCTCATCCGTGACGTCATCCGCGCCGGGGCACGAAACTCGATCAGCGTAAGCGTCTGTGGTGAAATGGCCGGCGAGAAGCTGTACACTCTCTTGCTACTGGGCCTGGGACTGAACATCTTTTCGATGAACGGACCGGACATCCCAGAGGTAAAGAAAATCATTCGCTCCACCACCATGGAGCATGCGAAGCAGGTGGCCCGACGGGTCATGAGCTTCGACAGTGAACGACAGGTGATGCATTTCCTGCGCGAAGAAACGCGGAAGATCGTCCCTGAGGCATTTTAGGAAAGTAGGCAGTAGGCAGTAGGCAGTAGGCAGAAAAATAAAGGTCGAGTGCGCACTCCCTTTTCATTTCTGCCTACTGCCTACTGCCTACCGCCTACTCAAAATTCATGTCCAAAGAAATGCTGATTAATGTCAGCGAAGGCGAAGAGTGCCGAATTGCGTTGGTTGAAAATGGGCGGCTCGAAGAGCTGTACATGGAGCGCACCAGCGCGACCAGCCACGTCGGCAATATCTACAAAGGCCGCGTCACCAACGTCGAGCCATCTATTCAGGCGGCGTTCATCGACTTTGGTCTGGGGCGCAATGGCTTCCTGCATATCAGCGACCTGATGCCGACCTACTTCGGTCGCGACGGGTCCGACTTCCAGGAAACCGTCGGCCGCAAAATGGCCCGCCGCGACCGGCCACCCATCCAGCGCTGCCTGCGTCGTGGGGACGAGATCATCGTTCAGATCATCAAGGAAGGCATCGGCACGAAGGGGCCGACGCTCACCAGCTACATCTCTATCCCGGGGCGCATCCTCGTGATGATGCCCGGCATGGGCAAGATGGGCGTCTCCAAGAAAATCGAAGACGAGGAGGAGCGCCGCCGGTTGCGCAAGATCCTCGATGGTCTTAAGCCTCCGAAGGGCGTCGCGTTCATCATCCGCACTGCGGGCATCGGCAAGGCCAAGACCGAGATCGAGCGCGACCTGAAATACCTCACGCGCTTGTGGGAAACAATCGAGAAGAAGCAGCAGGAGCCCGGCCCGGTCGAGTTGTATACCGAAGGCGATCTGGTCACGCGCACCGTGCGCGACGTCTTCACGAGCGATGTCGAGCGCATCGTCGTCGACAACAAGGACGTCGCCAAGCGCGTCAAGGACGTGATCAAGATCACGGCCCCGCGCACGAAGAACAAGGTCGACGTCTACGAAGAGACCGTGCCGCTGTTCCACCAGTACGGCATCGAGCGAGACATTGAGCTGATGTACAGCCGCCACGTGCCGCTGCCGTCGGGTGGCAGCCTCGTCATCGACAGCACCGAGGCGATCGTTGCGATCGACGTCAACAGCGGCAAGAACCGCGAGAGCGGTGACGCCGAGACGACGGCCTTCCGCGTCGACATGGAGGCCGCCGACGAGATCTGCCGCCAGCTCAAGCTGCGCGATCTGGGTGGCGTGGTCATCTGCGACTTCATCGACTTGCGCTACGAGCGCCATCGCCGCGAACTCGAAAAGCGTCTTGACGACAACTTCCGCAAGGACCGCGCCAAGACGAAAGTCCTTCGCATGAGCCAATTCGGCATCATCGAATTGACCCGCCAGCGCATGCGGCCATCACTCAAGCGGTCCGTCTACTTCGACTGCCCGCATTGCAAGGGTGCTGGCCTGGTAAAGACGCCCGAGAGCATGGCGCTGGACGTCATGCGCCGTGTTGCGATCGCCGCTGCCGATTTGAAGGTCGTGCGCGTTGAGGTTGCCGTCTGCCCGGATGTCGCGTTCTACCTGCTGAACAAGAAGCGACGGGCGCTGACGGAATTGGAAGAGAAATCGGAAAAAAGGATCCTCGTCCTTAGCGACGCGTCGCTGGGCCTGGATGAGATCAAGTTCTCACTGTTCGACGCGCGCGATGGCGCGGTTGTGCTGGAAGAACTTGGCATGACACTGCCGCACGTGGGTCACGTGTCGCAACTGGGTCATCGTGGCAGTGGTCGTAACGATGGTCGGCGCGGGGGTGGTGGGGGTGGACGTCGCGATGGGCGCGCCGGGGGTGGGCGTAGCGACGGTCGCCAACAGCAGAGCCGTTCCGGTGGTCCACCACCCCAACGGCGCGATCAGGTGGATGACGACGAAGACGAAGACGCACGTTTCGCCCGTGAGACAGCCGAGGCCGAGCAGGAGCGAGACCGCGAGCCTGACGAACTGCCCGCTGTCGCAGCCCGTGGCCGCAGCGACGATGAGGGTGACGACGAGCAGGACATGGACGATCTTGCCGATCGAGACGAGCAAGCCGAGCCGATCGCCGACGGTGGCGACGAAGAGCCGACCGTTGAAGCGGATGTCGAGCAGGATGACGACGCGGTTCCCTCAGCCGAGGGCGCCGAAGGTTCTGAGGAAGGGGACGTTCGTACCGAAGGCCAGCCAGACGAAGGGGGACCCCGCAGGCGTCGACGCCGGCGCGGTCGTCGCGGTCGCGGTGGCAGTGGTGGTGATCGCGCTGAGAACAGTGACGCCAACAGTGGCGCCCCGGTCGATGGCGAGCCACCCCGTCCCACCGACGAGCCGCAGCCCAGGCCGCAGGGCGGCCGTCGGGACGAAGGTCGTCGGGAAGAAGGTCGCAACAACGAAGGTGGCGCGCGAAGTGATGGTCGCCGCGACGGTGGCCGTCGAGATGGTGGCGCCCCGCGCGAGGACCGCAGCGTCCCTGCGTACGATCGTGGCCGACGCGCCGATGGCAGTTTTGAAAACGTGACGGAGCTGGAAACCGTCGACTTCGGAGACGAAGACGAAGATCAGCCAGCCGAACCGCAACCGCAGGCCCGGCGCGACGACAACCGTGGACGTCCACAGCGTGACGATAGCCGTCCGCAAACCGAAAACCGCAATCGCCAAGGCGGTAGCGGGAGTGGTAGCGGTGGAGGACGCCAACCCCAGGACAACCGCAGTGGGGGTGGTCGCGCACCGCAAGGTGGTGGAGGTCGTCAGCAAGGTGGTGGAGGTCGCCAGGGGGGTGGTGGACGTCGAGACGGTCGCGGTGGAGGCCAAGGCCGCCCACAGCGCATCGCACCGCCGAAGGTGATTGTCAGTGAAGATGACGAGACCGTGCTCGAAGGCATCCACGAGCCAGGCGACATCAATGGAAACGCAGTCATCCCCGATCCCAACGCCCCCAAGGTGTTAGCCAAAGCGCCCACTGGCCCCGCGCCAGCCGATGCTGAACTCGAAGGCGACCAGCCGCGCAAGCGTCGTCGCCGTCGCGGGGGTCGTCGGCATCGTCGGCGTCGTGAAAACCAGGAAGCCCGCGAGAACGGTGGCACCGGCCTGCTGCCACCCAGCCCCAACGATGGGGGTGGCTACGTCGCGCCACAGGGTGATGCCGAGTACGACGATGACGACGATCGCGAAGAAGACGTTATCGACGGCTCCGCTGAGTCATCGGCGGAAGTTGCTTCCGATGACGTTGACACCGACGATGAGTCGAAGGCACCCGCACAAGACTCGCGTTCATCGATGAGCCGTGCCAACACGGTGCGTCGTCCGTCGCCACCACCGGAACCTTTGCCGGTGGTGAAAACGGGATCGACCGATAAGCACCTCGTCAGCGACGAGGACGCCGATGACGGCGAAGTTCAGGAGGCCGAGGTGCTTGAGATCACCGAGGTCGAAGCCCCGGCCCCAACGCGCCGCCGCAAGTCGTCGTCCCGCCGGCCGAGCAGCTATACGGATCTGGATGCGATTCCGGATGATTACGATTGAGATGTATTGCGTTAGTTGAAATCAGAACCACAGGCCCGATCGAACGATCGGGCCTTTTCTTTTCCTGCCCCTCTCTCATGTACTCGTGGGAGAGGCTGGGTGAGGGTGATTTGGACTTGCGAGCGGAATTATTTTGGCAAGGGTTGGGTTGCTTGTAGTTCGAAATCACCCTCACCCTGACCTCGTTGGCTTACCGGCGGAGAGGCCGAAAACATCACGTCAGGATAGTCGACGCCTCGCGCCAGATGTCGTTGTCGATTTCGATGCCCAATCCCGGTCCCGTTGGCACCATCACGTTGCCGTCGATCAACTCGATGTTTGGTGTGCACCACGCAGGTGGCACGCGGTTAAAGCGGTATTCCTGAAACGGCCCGACCAGCCGTGTGCGCGAGATCAGGTGGAGCGAATAGAGCACTTCGAGCCCGCCACCGATGCAGTGGGGTGTTGTCTGCAGACCGGCGGCGCCGATCGCGTCGGCGATGTCGCTGGTGCGCATCAGGCCGCCATTCGTGACGACGCTGGGCATCATCACGTCGGCCTGGCGGTGTTCAATCGCCCATCGCCAGCGAGGCAAACTGCATTCGGCGCGGCCCCAGGCGACACGAATTCCCACTGTCTCGGTGACTTGGCGAATCGACTCGAAGTCGTCGGCGGGGCACGGGTTCTCCATCAGGCCGACGTCGAACGCCTTGAGGATGTGGCTCACCTCGACCGCGTTGTCCGCGTCGCACGAGCCGGCCAGGTCCGCATAGAGGGTGATCGACTCGTCCCACGCCCGCCTCGCGAGTTCCAGAAGCTTCGCCGCTCGCTTGGCGCAACCGGCCCCGTCACTATCGGTCGCGCCGACGCGCAGCTTGACCGCCCTTGCGCCGGTCGCTGCCAACCGTTCACTGAGGTGGCGAATTTCGACCTCGGGCAGTTGCGCACCAGCGACGCTCGACAGGTAGACGGGCACCTCGACGCGCACGATGCCACCGAGCATCTCACCGATCGGCTTGCCGGCAATTTTGCCGAGCAGGTCGAGAGTCGCGAACTCGATCCACGCGATGCACGACCACACCGCCGGACCGGCGAGGGTTTGCAGAGATTCGTGTTTGACGGCCGCTTCGATCAACGCCGGCAACTCGCGGGCATCTTTGCGTAGGAACAACGGGATGACATCACCAAGCAGCAACGACCGGACGCGCGCGAACGGCTCGCCCGCCGTCGCGACACCGGTGCGACCCTCGCGAGTGCTGACGCGCACGAAAGTATGATCTCGCCATTGAATCAGCTCGATCTTGTCGATCAGGACGGCCTCGGACAGGTTGAGATCTAACTCCATACGTCGGTGCCTCTTGAGGACACGCATCATACGGTCAGACGCACGCGATCAAAGCCCATGGAAACAAGATCGGCAGGCTCCCGCTCGCACGAGGCGTGCCGATGGGTCGGTTTAATCCGATAAACGGACGGGACCATCCAGATGTTAACGATCTGCCAGACCGGCGCATCGGCCTTACCGCTCATGTTGTGGCAAAGCACCGGCTGGAGGATCTCATTCTTCTCGCGGTCGGCGATGACGCGCAACCCTTCGTCGCGCAGCACGTCGACCTGCTTGTCCGAAAAAATCTTCGGCCCCTTTTCATAGCGCCGCTCCTTAAACGTCGCAATCTGTTCATCGGTCAGCATGGCGGGTCTTTCCGTTGGCCTTTGGCAACGGCCCGAGTGAGTGCGGAGTGTCGCTCGTATGTCATAGTGGTCAGGTGCAACTGTAACGCATCGGCCGAGCTTCGCCATCGCACCGTGGTGGATGGAGACCGGGCAGGCGTCAAATACTCGCCAGACTGACAGCAGTGAATGGGAAATTGCTTGACCGTGAATACTTGCAGTTTCTACATTCAAAGCAGGGCGTTTGCTGCAATCATGAAAAGAAGTGGGAAGCCGGGTGGAAATGTCGACGTTAACCGATTCGCGAATTGATACAGGAGCCGTCGATCGGATTCGATCCGACTCGGCCGCCACGACCGAGTCGGTCGGTTCGGCGTTCAATCGACTCGGCTACCTGGCCGGTGTGCCGATCCTTAGCCGTGCGGAATGTGCCCGTTTCCTCCACCTGCTGCGCACGCAACCCGCGGTCGCGGGGGCCGATTGGGACAAGGGCAAACACGTCACGTCGCGACTGTTCTACGAGATCGCGACGCATGCGAGGATCGTCCAGCACGTCAGTGAACTGCTCGGTGAAAACGTGATGCTCTGGGGCACGTCGCTCGTTGTCCGCAAGGCCGGGCAGGTGCACGCGTGGCATACCGATTACGAGACGTCGAACCCACACCACCGATGTGTGTCGGTCTGGCTCGGCTTGAAGCACGTCTCGCAGAAATCGTCACTGGCGTTGATCTCACGATCGCACCTGCTGGGCGTCGCGGTGAAGGACGTACAACTGGAACTGGGTAAGAAGCACGTCTCAGCGGACGAGCTGGCCGACTGGGCTCGCGCCCACGACCCACGCTGCGAGTTGTTGCAACTTCCCTGCACCGCTGGTGAGGCAATCTTCTTTGACGGGCGCCTGTGGCACGGGTCGGACAACGGGAACCTGCTGAGGACGCGCGTGGCGTTGCTGCTGCAGTTTGCGGCACCGTCGACACCGATCCGCATTCCCGATTTCACGGGCATGCCCTGGCCACCCCGGTTTCACGAACACCCTCTGCCGGCGAGCATCATGATCAAGGGCGACAGTTCCGAATCGGTCAATCGCATCGTCCCACCTCCCGCGCCACTGGGCGGCAACGGCGCAACGCAACTGCGCACGCTCATTCGGCCAATCAATCTCCCGCTGGAATTGAAGAGCGACACCGGCTGGAGTTTTCACGAACAGTTTCGTGGGATGACGAGCAACGTGAGCGACATGGAGTGCCACGTCTCGGTGCTGGCCCCGGGAAAGACACCGCATCCACCGCATCAGCACGCAGAGGAAGAAGTGCTGATCGTCCTGAATGGCGAAGCGACCCTGCGTGTTGATGAAAGCGGCACCATCCAACCCAAGACCGCGCCGGCCGGCTCGTTGATCTACTACCCGTGCATGCACGCACACACGATTACGAACCTGACGAGTTCCCCACTGACGTACCTGATGTTCAAGTGGACCGCCGACGACGCGCAAACTGCAAAAGCGCCCGTGCCGATGACGTTCTTCAACGGCGACACGATCCGCGGATCGAGCACCGGTGAGCAATCGTTCAAGATGAAGCTGCTGTTCGAGGGCCCGACGACCCATCTGACAAAGTTGCACAGCCACGTGAGCGTGCTGCAACCGGGCGGTGGGTACGACGCGCACGTCGATGCCCATGACGTTGCGATAGTCGTCCTCGAAGGGTCGATTCAGACGCTCGGCCAGACCGTCCAACCCCACGGTGTCATCTACTACGCCGCCGGTGAAGCCCACGGCATGCGCTGCGTCGGTGACGCGCCCGCCCGCTACCTCGTCCTCGAGTTCCATGGCCGGCACGCAAGTATGAAGCGGGTTGGCCACCCGATCTCACGAGCGGCCTACAAGTGGGGTGGTTACACACTCCACCGGGCGAAGCGATTCATAAAGAAGCTCATCAAGCGGAAGTAGAAATCCCGGTACGCGCTTGTTCATTGCCATTCGCCATTACTTCCGCCACACTTCGGCGATGCTCGAACGATCGCTGGTGGCTATCGTGTGCGTTCTTGTGTGCGTTTTGGGAGGTTCGATGGCGTTTGGTGCGGACATGCATGTTGTTGACGCGGACGAGATGGCCAAGGTCATCGCGACCGATGCGAAGCTGGAAATCCTTCAGCCAGGCTTCAAGTTCATCGAAGGGCCCGTCTGGTTCAACGATGACAAGGGTGGCTACCTGCTGTTCAGTGATCAGCCCGCCAACGCGATCTACAAGTGGGTTGAAGGGTCGCCGGCCACGATCTTTCGTCAGCCGTCGCAGGTGGCCAACGGGAACATCAAGGACCTGCAAGGCCGGCTCGTCACCTGCGAGCAGACGTTGCGGCGCGTGGCGGTGACGGAGGCTGATGGCACCATCAAGCCGATCGTCGACCTCTTCGAAGGCAAGAAGTTCAACTCGCCCAACGATGTCGTCGTGAAGTCCGACGGCACGGTCTGGTTCACCGATCCACCGTACGGTGTGCCCAACGGCGAGAAGCGCGAGATCGACACGCAGAACGTCTTCCGCCACGACCCTAAGACCGGCAAGACGACCGCGGTCATTACTGACATGGACATGCCCAACGGCCTGGCGTTTTCGCACGATGAGAAAATTCTGTACGTCGCCGAAAGCCAGTCGAAAGGCCCGCGCGACATCAAGGCGTTTGACGTGAATGACGACGGCACGGTCGGCAATGGCCGGATATTTTGCGCACTCGATCAGTCCATCAAGAAGGGCGTCCCCGATGGCATTCGCGTCGACCGCGACGGCCGGTTGTGGTCCAGCGCCGGCGATGGCGTGCAGATCTTTTCACCAGCCGGCAAGCCGATCGGCACCATCCTGACCCCCGAAACAGTCACCAACCTGACCTTTGGCGGGCCCGACGGCACGATGCTCTACCTGACGGCGTCGAAGACCCTGTGCCGAGTTCAGACGAAGGTGACCGGCGCGACCGGTCGGTAGGGTAAACCCGACTCGCGCGCACATCCGCGGGGGGTCGACCGTCGTACTCGTTCTGCGGGAGAACTCATGCGCATGGACATCCTTTTCATCTGTGTCCTCATCGGTTCGCTCGCCACGATCGCGATCGCCCAGCCCACCACGGGCCCGGCAACCACGCAGGCATCGACCGATCGGCCAAACCCCGCGCTGTCGCCACAAGATGTGGTGCGGGCGGTCTGCCGGGCGATGCAGGAGAACAACGAGAAGGACGAGGGAATCGCCACAGTGTTCTCGTTCGCGTCGCCCAGCAATCGCGAGGCGACCGGCCCGCTCGAGCGATTCATCCCCTTGGTCAAATCCCCGGCTTATTCGCCGATGCTCAATTGCAAGTCGATCGAGCTGGGTCCCGGTGAGACAAAGGAAAACGTCACACAGCAAGCCGTGAAGATCACCGCTGTGGATGGCACGGTCACGATTTACGTCTTCATTTTGTCCAAGCAGGCTGACGGGGAATTCAAAGACTGCTGGATGACCGACGGCGTGATGCCGGTCGCCCCGCCAGCCAATAACGGACCGCCACCAGAAGTTACAGAACGCGTGTGACGATTGCTTTACGTTCGTGGCAACGCCGTCAGGTAAACACCACCCACGATTAACGCAATCCCCAACCAGTTCAAACCGCTCGGCCGATCACCGAGCAGCATCACCGACAACAGGATTGCGATCGGCACGCTCAGTTTGTCCACCGGTGAAACCTGGGACACCGCAGCCAGTTGAAGCGCGCGGAACGAGAAGATCCAGCTCAGCCCACCCGCAATCCCGCTCAGCACGACCATCGTCAGCGCCAGCGGTCGATCGCGAAGGGCCGACAAGTGCTGCAGGCCACCCATTGTTATCACGAAGATGACGACGAACGCCGCCTGCACGATGCTGCGTGCCGCGGTCGAGAGATCGGCGTTGATTTCTTTCATCCCGATCTTTCCAAAGATCGAAACCATCGCCGCGGTACCAGCGGCGAGCAGGGCGTACATGAGCCAGGTCGGCATGGGGTGCTCCAACAGAATGGTTCTCAGGTCGGCGCAACAAAAAGGGCGAGACCAAGTCTCGCCCTTACCGGTTCAAAATTCCACTTCCGCCTGTCGGTCTATCCGAGTGCCGCTTGTAGCAATTGGGTGACGCGTGGCGTGCCGATATCGCGCTTGCCGAACCCCGGCATTGCACCGGCGGCCTCTGCGGCCTGCTGGGCGTCGGGATAATTACTGACGAGCATCATCTTCATCGTCGGCAGGGTCTGCTTCAACTGCTTGATCACATCGACGCCCGTCGGCTTTTCCCAACCATAGCCGAGCTCGCGGTTGAGCAGGACGAGGTCGACCCCCTTTTCCAGCGCCACCGACAGTTCGCGCGGATCGTCCGCCATTCCGATTTCCACGGCTGGGTCCGCCTTGCGAACCGCCATACGCAGGTAACTGCTATCGGGACCACAGTGACCGACGAGTAATACTTTTTTGGCCATAGTCTTCTGCATGATAGTCAATGAATTCGTCTCTGTGAACACACAGTCTGGCGAGCGAACAGAAGACGCTCGCATCTATCCCTTTTTACGCTCGGCGTCCGGCGCGGTTCGCCTGAATATCGCCCGCCGCGGACCGACATCGCCGCTCATCTACGCCATCGGCTTCTCGCCTGGGGGTATCTCGGGCTCCTGTTCCGGTTCGACTAAGTCCTGGGCCATGCGGCTCATGAAAAACTGTAGTTCTGCGGTGATGACCGCAGCGGGCAGGGGGTCGCGCAGGTCGTATTGGTGGGAGTGGTCCTCGGCCGAGTCGTCACCGCGTTTTTCGCCTTCGGTGATGATGTGGTGTTCGAACGTCACCGCGTCCTCGTGGCTCTGCGTGATGACCAGTTCGCCCCAGCGCCACGCCAGGTGAACGCGGAGCGACAACTGGTTTCCCCATGTGCTCACGCGATGAACGATGGCGTTCTTCCCCAGCAACTGCACGAGCAGGTCGACGGCCGGCAGAACGGCGTTGTTGAGGAAATCGGCGTAATTGCGGTTGTAATCCTGCTGGCGCGACATCGCTTCGCGCTCGGCCGCCAGCTTCTCCTGCGGCACGTCGCGATACGGGCCCACCCGGCCCAGCCACCATTTAGCGAACGTTTTGTCCATCATCGTTCGGAATCATAGCCGTTTTCTGGCAGAGACGCGAAGGCGCGAAGGGCGCGAAGAGATCGCGAAGAAACTCACAACGACCGGTTGGCTCGGCCGCTATTTTGTCCGGCGATCGGCCAACGCTAAACATTCTTCCTTCGCGTTTTTCTTCGCGCCCTTCGCGCCTTCGCGTCTCTGTTGCCCTTCACCAAGTTGAGAACGCATCTCGACCGGCTAATATATCGAAGCACATGTGGTTCTCTGACCCAATCGACCCACCCAACTGGTCCGCAGCGATCAAGCATTTGCGCAAGGTCGATCCGGTGATGAAGCAGATCATCGCGCGCGTCGGACCGTGCGGGCTTCAGCCGCGGCGGGATTATTTTGTCTTGTTGGCGCAATCGATCTTCACACAGCAGATCAGCACGAAGGTCGCTACGGTCCTCTTCAACCGATTTCGAGACCAGTTCCCTCGCCGAAAACCTACACCGGCGCTAGTCCGGCGGTTTCTCACCGGTGACGAGGCGCTGATGAGATCGTGTGGATTGTCGCGGCAGAAGCATGCGTACATTGGCGACCTGTGCGGGCACTTTATCGATGGCAAAATCCCGACGCGCCGGTTTGCGCGCATGTCGGACGACGAGGTGATCGAATCGCTCACCCGCGTGAAGGGCATCGGCCGGTGGACTGCCGAGATGTTTTTGATTTTCGTGCTCAATCGGCCGGACGTCTTTCCGATCGACGACCTAGGCTTGCAGGAATCGTACAAACGCCTCTACAGCCTGCCGACCCGCCCGACGGCCAAACAACTCGAACCGCTGGGCGAAATCTGGCGACCCTGGCGGACGATTGCCACTTATTACCTCTGGCGGGGCACGGAGGGGTGACCGACGGCGACGTGACGATGGACCCCACGCCTTCGTCCCGCTAGCATCATCCCGCCGTGTCGTTTGCCCTCCCGATCATGCTGGATGTGAGCCGTCGCCCGATCGTCATCGTTGGTGGCGGCGCCGTTGCGGCGCGGAAGGCAAAGCTGCTGGTGTCGGTCGGCGCTACAAAGATTCGTTGCGTCAGCCCGGCCTTTCATCCGGACATGCCCGCCGAGGTCGAGCGGGTGACGGCGGAGTTTGCTCCGGAGCGATTGGATGGGGCGGGCCTGGTGTTCGCAGCAACGAACTCGGCGGACGTGAACGACGCCGTCGTGCGAGAGGCAACGATGAGCGGCATCCTCGTGTCGAGGGCGGATGTCGACGAGGACAACCCCGGCGACTTCACGATGCCGGCCGTTCATCGTGATGGACCGATCAGCCTTACCGTCTCGGCGGGCAGCCCGGCGCTGGCAGCGGCAATTCGGGATGAGCTCGTCGATGGTCTGGACCCCGGCTGGGCGAGGCTGGCTGCAGCGCACGCGCAACTGAGGCCCATGCTGTTGGCGAGTGATGTGACCCCCGAGGTCCGCCGAAGGATGTTTCACGCGTCGTCGACTCGGGCCGCCATGCAGGCCAACGCACAAGGTGGCCTCGACGGGTTGGTGGAATGGTTGCGTAATGAGATGCCGAACCTGCCGTGGGAATCGATCGTTTTGTCCCTGTTGCCGCGACGTTAAATCATGAATCGTCTTCTGCTCTTAGGATTGAATCACACCACCGCGCCGATCGACGTGCGCGAGCGATTGGCCCTTGCGCCGACAGAGTTGCCGCTGGCGATCGGCCGGTTTCGCGAGCGATTCCCGCAATGCGAGATGGTGTTGCTGTCGACGTGCAACCGAGTCGAGCTTTACATCGGCCGCCAGACGCACGGCCACCCGCGAGTCGAGGAGATGATCTCGTTTCTCGCCGACGTCACCGGTTGCAGCAGTGACGCGTTTCGGGCTCACCTGTATCAGAAGACCAACCGCGACGTGGTCGGGCATTTGTTTGACGTCGCGTCGTCATTGAACTCGATGGTGCTCGGCGAAACGCAGATCCTCGGGCAGGTGCGCAGCGCCTACGACATCGCCAAACTCGCCAGCGCCACGGGGCCACTGCTCAACCCGTTGTTTCAAAAAGCGATCGCAGTCGGCAAGCAGGTGATGGCCGAGACACCACTGGCCAGTGGCCGCACGAGCGTCGCGAGCGTGGCGGTCGATTGTGCACGGCAGGTGTTCGATTCGTTCGACGACAAGACAATCCTCAGCATCGGCGCCGGTGAGATCGCTTCACTGACGGTCCAGAACTTCGCGGCGTTGCGCCCGCGCCAGCTGTTGGTCTGCAATCGAGACAGTGACCGGGCCGAACGACTGGCCGACCGGTTTGGTGGGTCGGCGATCCCGTTTGGCCGGTTGGGAGAAGCGATCATCGAGGCGGACGTCGTCGTGACGTCGACCGGCGCGGCGCACCCGATCGTCGGCCGCGACTATTTTGAACCGTTGCATGCCGCTCGCGCCGGTCGACCGATGTTAATGCTCGACATCGCGCTGCCGCGCGACATCGACCCTGCGGTCGGTGGGTTCGCCAACGTTCACTTGCGTAACCTCGATGATTTGCAAAGCGTCGTCGCGACCACGCTCGACAGCCGCAGCACTTCTGCGGAGATGGCGCGGCAGATCGTCGCGCGGCACGTCGATGAGTTCTTCGCGTCCTTCCACGCCCGCGAGATGGGGCCGGTCATCGATCGGCTGTATCAACGCTATCACGAGCTGGCCGCGGTCGAACTGGAGCGATTGATCGGCAAACAACCGACGATCTCGGTCGCCGAACGAAACCGCCTTGAAGAATTAGCCCGACGGATCGTCAACAAGCTGGCGCACGAACCGGTGCAGCAGTTGCGTAAGCGGGCCGATGGCGACTCACTGTAATGGCTAAGCCTGCGGCGCGGGCGGCGCCGCTGCGGTTTTCCCGTACCATGGGCGGCCCGCCCATGTCTTTGTCTTCGATGAAAGAAAGCACGGGCGAGCCGCCCGTGGTACGGGCGGATAGAATTGATGCTGTGCATCGCCGAGACGCAGGCGTCGCCACTACAGCCATGACCGAGTTCCTCACCTACCAGCCCGTCCCGGTCTCGTCCGCCAGCAATCCCCTGAATACCCGCGGCGCGTTATTGGCTGTTTGCGCGATGATGTGGGCAGTCATCGTCCTCTTCTATGCCCAGGGTGCATGGTTGTCGATCGTCATGCTCCTGCTGACGGACGGCCTGATGGCATTGTTGCTTGTCGCGGCGGCGACCGCGTTGGGCGATGTGCTGTTCCGGCTGATGAAGACCGTTGCCACCGGTCCACTGCGCGTCGCGACCGCTGCGGGACTCGGGTTGGGCGTCTTCAGTCTGACGACGCTTGCCTTGGGCATGGCGGGTCTGCTCAATCAGGTGTCGGCCATCGCGTTGCCCGTGATCAGTTTCGTCATCTGGTTCGCGACCGTCGGCCGCACGCAGGTCGACCTCAAGGGAGACGTGTCGGGTCACCTGCGTGATTGGCTGCGCAAACCCGCCGGCGGGCATTGGCTGTTCGTTGCAGCGATCCCGGCATTGGCGATCGCGACAGTCGGGGCATCCATGATGCCCGGTTTCCTGTGGAAGCCGGACGATCCGCACCCGTACGACGTCGTTTCCTATCACCTGCAGGTGCCGCGCGAGTGGTACGAGATCGGCCGCATCGTCCCGCTGACGCACAACGCGTTCTCGTACTTTCCCTTCAACGTCGAGATGCATTTTTTGCTGTCGATGCACATCCGCGGCGGACCGTGGGCGGGGATGTACCTGGCTCAGTTCATGAGCTTTTCGTTCGGTGTGCTGGCGATCGTTGCGGTGTACGGCATGGCCAGGACGATCGCCACCCGCGCCGGCGCCACGATCGCTGCCGTCGCGATTGCGACGATGCCGTGGACGGTGATGTTGTCGTCTGTCGCGTATGTCGAGATGGCGCTGGTCTTCTACGCAGCGCTGGCGGTGGGGTGGATGGTGCTGGCGGTTTTCCCTGCGACAGCGGACGACGTACCGATCGCCCAATGCACGATCTGGCGCAACGCCGTCCTCGCCGGCCTTTGCGGTGGGCTCGCGTGCGGGGTGAAGCTGACCGCCGGGCCGATGCTGCTCGGGCCCCTTGCGCTGGCGGGCGTCGTCGTCTCGATCCGTGGGCGGCAACCGATGCGGAAGACGATCGCTGCGGTCGCCGTGTTTGTGGTGGTGGGATTGATCGTCGTCTCGCCGTGGCTCGTGCGCAATGCGGTGTGGACTGGCAACCCGTTTTTCCCGAACGCGACGAGCGTCTTCGGCACGGCCCACTGGCTGCCGGCACAGGTCGAGCGCTACACCGTGGCGCACTCGCCGGGCATGACCAAGGGGATCGGCGGTGCGCTGGCTGCGCCGTTACAGCAGATTGTGTTTCACTGGCAATACGGTTTCGTGCTCATCCCGCTCGCGGTGCTCGGCGTCGTGTTGATGGGCCGATGGAACCGCATCGCGATCGCGATGGTGCTCGTTCTCGCGACGCAGCTGGTCTTCTGGTGCAACACGCACATGATCGGCCGATTCATGCTGGTCGGTGTGCCGATGGTCGCGCTGCTGGTCGCATTGGTCGACCGTCGTCGTGTGTCCCGCATCGTCGCGTCCATCCTCATCGTGGTCGCAGCAGTCATCGCCTGGATCGGAATGCCAGCGACTGAAGGCGGGCTGCATTCACGCCTGGACCACTTCGCGGCCATCGGTCGGCAGGGGGTCTTCGGGATGCAGGACGTCAGCTTCCTGCAGCCGCTGGAACTGAAGGAAATCCTCGCGAATGGCGGCATCGTCCACTTCGTAGGCGACGCGCAGACGTTTCTCCAGATGGTCAACACCGCGCAGACGCGCTACCGCACGGTCTTCGACGTCCGCCCGGACAGCGACGACCCGATCGTCGCGTGGACCGGTAAGCCGCTGAGCGAACTGGGTGAGAACGAGTGGGTGCTGATCGACCCCGCCGAGATATCGCGCCTGTCGAAGACGTATCGCCACGTGCCCGATGTCCCGGCGAGCTACCCGGGCCCGCGCGACCGGCCCTACCTGATGAACAGCACGGGGCGGGTGATCGTGCCGGCGCGGTGAGGGATCGCCTTTCGCAGTTCTATGACGTTGCGTTGAGCTTCTCGACGAGCAGGCGTTTCAGCACCTTCCCCGTCGGCGACTTGGGCAGTTCGGTCGTGATGAAGACTTCCTTGGGCACCTTCCACTGGGCCAGGCCCGTCGCGCGGGCGGCTTCTCGGACCTGCTCGGATGTGACGGTTTGGCCTTCCTTGGGGACGACAAACGCGACGGGCACTTCGCCGCGAAGGTCGTCCTTCTTGCCGACGACGGCGGCCTCGGCGATGGTGCCGAGGGTCATGATGGCGTCTTCAATCTCGCGCGGGAAGGCCTTTTCACCGGCGCTGATGATCAGTTCCTTCTTGCGGCCGGTGATGTGCAGGTAGCCGTCGGTGTCGAGCTTGCCGAGGTCGCCGCTCTTGAAGAAACCGTCTGCGGTCAGGGCTTGGCCGGTGGCTTCGGTGTTGTTCAGGTAACCCTTCATGACGGGTGGGCCTTTGATCCAGATCTCACCGGTCTCGCCTTGCGCGACGGGTTTGTTGTCGTCGTCGACGACCTTGATCTCGACGCCACTGATCGGCTTGCCGACCGAGCCGGGTTTGACGGCGTGGGGCACGTTGACCGCGATCGGGCCACACGTCTCGGTCAAGCCGTACCCTTCGTAGAGTTGCTTGCCAAACTTGGCGAGGAACGCTTCACGGATCGCCTGCGGCAACGGTTCACCACCACTAAGCGGGGCGTAGAGACTTTCGACGTCGGCCGGTCCCGCTTCCTTCAGACGGACCAGGGCACCATACATGCTGGGGACGGCGGCCATCACGCTGATCTTGTGCTCGCGAATGGCATTCAGCGTCGCGACAGGGCTGAACCGGCCGATGTAGACCGTCGTCGCGCCTAGGCGGATCGGCGCGATCATGGTCGCGAGCAGACCCGTGCTGTGGAACAGCGGGATGATGCCGAGGAACTTGTGCTGGCCTTTAAGCTGGGCCGACTCGATGCACGCGTCGACGTCCCCCTGCAGCGTGGCGTGCGTCAGCATGACGCCCTTGGGCATCCCGCTCGTGCCACTGGTATAAAGGACCGTCGCGACGTCCGTCGGTGACGTTTGCGGAAACTTCGGCCTCACCGCAGAGGTGGGGACGGGGGGAAGGGCGGTCAGATCGACCACCTTCAGCGGGGCGTCTTTGAGCTTCCCGGCCAGCAGGGGGATGGTGACGATCGTGTCGACGCCACTGTCGGTGATGCAGTGGGCGACCTCCTTTTCCCCCAGCAGGAAGTTCAGTGGGACCGCAGTCTTGCCCGCCAGCAGTGTTCCGTAGAAACTGGCAACGAACCCGGCCGACGCCGGTAACAAAATGCCGACCCGCGACTGCGTCGTCTGCTGCGACAAGTACATCGCCAGACCCGCGACCGACGCAGCCAGTTGCTGCCAGGTCATCGACCCGCGATCATCAATGATCGCAACGTCGGTCGGGTGCTTGTCCGCATGGGCGAATAGGGCTTCGACGAGCATGGCGTTGGTCTCCTGGGAAAGTAAGCAGTATGCAGTCGACACTAGGCAGAAAAAGACTCTCGTCTTCCGTCATTTCTGCCTACTGCCGACCGCATACCGCCTACTGAAATACTTTATCGAAGGAAGCACGGATGCGAAACCTGCAAGTCACTATAACTGGTGTTCTCTTTTCCACCTTGGTGCTGATCGGCATCGGCTGTACGCCCCCCAAGCAGGATGAGGGACCCGGCACGATCGAACGCGCCAAGACCGCGTTTGAAGCAAAGGACTACGAAACGACGATCCGGCTGGCCGACGAACAGTTGACCGGCCCGGCCAATACGCGCAAGTCGCGCATTCAGTCGTACTACCTCAAGGGTCGTGCGATCGAGTCACGCGACAAGCCTAACCAGTCGGCGGTCGCGTCGGACCTCGCTGCAGCGCGGTCGATGTACGAACGAGCGTTGAACGAGAACCCTGAGGAGCCCGAACGCGCCACAATCCGCAGCAGTCTGGCGAACGTGGCCTACTTTCAAGATGACTTCATCATCGCGATGAGCAACTGGAACAGCGCGCTGGAGGTGCTGAAGAACCCCGCGACGCGGTCGTGGATCGAGTACCGCCTCGGCCTCAGTCAGCAACGGCTCGGCCGGTTCCAACAGGCCGACCTGACCTTCGAGCGCGTCCAGCGCAACTACCCCGGCACCGAGCCCGCCAAGCGCGCCAAGGAGCACCAGGGCACGAAATCGTTCAGTGTGCAGGTCGGCGCGTTCAACAAGCCGGAGGTTGCCGACGAGCTGGTGACGATGCTGCAGAAGAAGGGGTTGAAGCCAACGAAGCGCACGGACCTGCAAGGCAAGCACGCCGTGGTGCTGACCGACTACCCCACGTACGACGCCGCAAAGAAAGCGCGCCTGCTGGTGACCGGGGACTATCCGGAAGCGGTGATTCTGCCGTAGAAACAAGCTGCAAGTTGTCTTCACGTGGCATGGGCATCCTGCCCATGGTGTTGGTACGCCGACACGGCGGACGGTATTCCGTCCGAGAAAACAATCGCGCCAGCGAAAGAGTTAAGCGCACTCGGGGATTCATGTTTTCGTCATCCTGAGAGAATAACAGCTGGAAATCGAACAGACGGTGCAAGGGAACGCGAAGATCGCTTGCGATCATTCATTCGGGCCGCGTACAGCCCGACACGACGGGGTATCGTCGCTGCACGGGCTGGAAGCCCGTGTCACGGGCAGTTCGTCGCTGACTACGTGCCGAAGATGCGATCACCGGCGTCGCCCAGGCCTGGCAGAATGTAACCCTTTTCATTGAGTTGCCGGTCGATGGCAGCGGTGTAGATGGGGACTTCCGGGTGTTGCTGATGCAGCCAGGCGATGCCCTCGGGCGCTGCGACCAGGCAGACGAAGCGCATGTTCGTCACGCCCGCCTTTTTCAGGAACGAGATCGCCGCTGAGCCACTGCCACCGGTCGCGAGCATCGGGTCAATCAGAAGCACTTCCGTCTCGGCAATATCAGGCGGCAGGCGCGTGTAATACGAAACGGGTTCGAGCGTCTTTTCGTCGCGGTACACACCGAGATGACCCATGCGGGCATCGGGCAGCAGCGCGAGCACGCCATCAGACATGCCCAGCCCTGCACGAAGGATCGGCACAAGCGTCACGCGGCGGGCCAGTTCAACCCCGGTGATCTTTTCGAGCGGTGTCTGCACGGGCCGTGGCTTGGTCGGCCAGTCGCGCGTCACCTCGTACAACATCAACGATGCGATTTCGTTCAGCAACGCGCGAAACTCGCGCGTGTCGGTCGTGTAATCGCGAAGCTCGGTCAGTTTAGTCTGGACGACGGGGTGATTGATAACTGTAACGTTCGTCATGGGCGGCGGGGATTAAACCACAGAGGAGTCGGAGAGCACAGAGCGAAATACGAAAACAAGGACGGGACATGGAAGACCGAGGATGGAAGAACCTGGCCGGTTTCCGTTATCAACTATCCTCTACTTGTCTCCGTGTACTCCGTGCCCTCTGTGTTTTCTGTGGTTCAAAGCCTACTTCAACATCCCGGTTTCCTTGGCATACGCGAACACCCCACCGGCCTCGATGATCGGCAGCACATCGCCGAGCGGGTTAAGGTCGTAGCGTTCGCCATTGGTTTTGTTCAGGACGTAGCCGTCG
>JBBRHE010000044.1:0-19839 GCA_038223165.1 Tepidisphaerales bacterium | reverse complement strand
ATGGGAGCCGGAAATGGCCGAAGTGGTCTCAATACTGAGATCCCTACGCCAGGTTCGGTGACTGGGACTAAGTCGTAACAAGGTAGCCGTAGGGGAACCTGCGGCTGGATCACCTCCTTTCTAAGGGATTACTTAGAATTTTCAGTAGAGCAATCTGCTGAATGAAAGTCAGGCACAACCTCGTCAGACCCGTCAAACGGTTTGGATGTTGGTAGTGATATCAATGTACGGCAATCCAACTATTCATTTGCAAAGAGCATCTGCAAACGAAGCCCGACCTCGAAAGAGGCCGGGCTTTTTTTTGGTCAATTGTCGCAACCCAGTGTCGGCGTACATTGACCGTTGAGTCCATCACTGGATCCATGCGCGTGCCTTGATCAGATTGAAGAGCAGTGCCGCTTTTTCTTAGTTTGCAATGGTGATTTTGCTCGCTGAGGCGGCTTACGTAGACGTGACGCTCACGTGTTCATGGCGTTTGTTTGTAAAATTTCCCTTTTGCCGTATGACTCGACGAACCCAAACCGTATAACTTTCGACTCGCCGTCAGATGTTGCGGCCAATCGCCTCCCGCTCTTTCCGATTGTGTAACTGCCCATGGACCTTCTCTCCAGCTACGAATCATGGCCCGCTCAAGACGCGCATGGTCACGAAAAACTGACTTTTCCCGCAGCCATCTTCATGTGGGCCACCGTGCTCATCCCTTACCTGGGCTTGGCGGCTATCTTGTTCTTCATTCCGTGGTTGCGGCCGACGTGGACGGATGTCGCGCTCTTTTCTATCGTCTACCTCTTCATCGGCTTCGGCGTCACCATCGGTTATCACCGCATGCTCGCGCACAAGTCGTTCACGTCGTATACATGGATCGAAGGATTCTGGATGGTCCTCGGCTGCATGGCGATGCAGGGGCCGCCCATTTCCTGGACGGCGACCCATCGGCGGCATCATCAGACGTCGGACCACGAGGGGGACCCACATTCACCGCACCTGGACGGTAACGGCATTCGCGGGGTAGCGGCGGGGTTGTGGCACGCCCACACCGGTTGGCTGATGAAGCCGCGGAAGCAGGACGTCGAGCGATCCGTCAAAGATCTCGTCGCCAACCCGACCATTCGCTTTGTCGACAAGTATTATTTCGGCTGGCTCGCGCTGAGCGTGATCGTCTCGTTCGGCCTTGGACTACTCGTCCATCGCACAATCGCTGGCGGGCTGGCGATGATCGTCTATTTGGTCGTCCTGCGCATCGGGCTCATGCACCACGCCACCTGGAGCGTGAATTCGATCTGCCACTTCTTCGGCTACCGCAGCTTCCAAAGCGGTGACGAAAGCCGCAACAACCCCGTCATCGCGGCCATTTCGCTCGGTGAAGGCTGGCACAACAATCACCACGCCTTCCCGACCTCTGCCCGCCATGGGTTGAAGTGGTACGAGTTCGATCCGTCGTACGTGATGATCGCGTTCATGGAACGCGTCGGTCTCGCGTGGGACGTTCGACGACCGAGTGCGGGCGCGTTGGAAGCGAAGAAACTTCAAACGAGCTAGTTTCCCTCCCACCTGTTCTCGTTGCGATACCCCTGCGGCACCATGCGATGAAGCTGCTGATCGGCTGGCCGGGCCAACGTCGCAGCGGTTTCATCAGCCCCACCGACGTGAAATCGGTCGCGAATTCACGCCAGCACCGGCGACTGTTCGCCCGGCATCAGTCGGCGGATTGTCACACTCTGAGCGACGCACCGGGCCGACGGCTGGCTCTTGTGGTGTTATGGCGTACAGCTTCACGAGCCTGTCGGGCATGGGAATACCCTCTCGAGGAAGGGCTGCTTTGAGGCCAGGGTAATCGCCGTGGCGATTGTCGGATGCTTCAAGAGATGAGTGCAAGTGGAGACGATAGCAAATCGAGCGTTACTCGACTTTGCCGACGAGGTGAATCGAACCGGTCGGCACGGGGGATCCACCTGCCGGTTCGTCGGTGATCGCGGCCAGCGCGATGGGGCCGAGTTCTTTGGGCACTTCGACCATCATCATCGCGTCACCGGCGGCATTTGTGTTGAACACCTTGGACGGATGTTTCTTCTGGTCCGGTGTGATGAACCACAGCTCATACTCGCGACCCGCAGCCGGGGGGGCCAGGTCGAAGACGGCGATGAACCACTGGTTCTTGTCCTTGTCCCACAGGATGCGGCCGCGCGTCTTACGCTGGGCGTTTGCCTCGGGCATGGCCAGACCGACCAGCTGAAGTTTTTCGGCGCTGATGCTGTCGGTCATCAAAGCGAGCTTCGTCTGCATGTTCTGCAGCGTCAGTTCCTTGGTGACCAGCGCCGTCTGAAGCGTGGCACGCTCTTCATCGGCCGCACGCGCCTGTTGCCGCAGGTCTTCCTTCCCACGATGGGCGTTCATCACCATGACCAGTGAGACCGCGAAGATTAGCACCGACGCCGCCAACGCCATCCACAATGGCACACGAGTGGATGAGGTGGAACCGGTGGACGTCACAGCCGGCCCGATGCGCATGGACGACGATGTCTGCCCATGTGCTGTAAGCTTGCCCATCAAACGCGACTTTGCACCGACCGACGGCGACTCTTCCGGTAGCGCCAAGGGCAGGTGCGCCAGCACCGCTTCGGCCTCGGCCAGCACGCCGATCTCCTCCGGCGAGGCTGCGGCCAGCCGAGAGCGCAGCTCGACTGCTTCCGCGTCGCTCAGGGCGCCGGCGGCGTATAGCAGGAGGTTGTCGCGCTCGTCATTCGTCACTGCTGTTGGCTCCACTGACAGCATCGGCCGTACGGCTTTGCAGCCTGTCTCTTAATCGGATCAATCCCTGCCTGATATACGTCTTCACTGTGCCCAGCGGTTTGTCTAATTTTGCCGCAATTTCACTGTGCGAAAGCCCATCGTAAAACGACAACTCCACCGCTTGGCGATATTCGGGATCGAGCGCCCGCAGCGCCGCCGTTACGCGTTGGCATTGCTCACCAAGGTCGGCGGATTCACCAGGGGTTGCTCCTGTGGATTGCGCTTGTTGCCCGGCGTGTTCGATGTCCAGTGACGCTGCCCGAATCTTCCCACCGCGCGAACGCAATCGGTCGATCGCGCGACTGCGCGCCAGTGTCGACAGATAGGACAGCGGACTGCCACGTGTCGCGTCAAAACGGGCCGAACGTTCCCACAATTCCTGGAACACTTCGATCAGCACGTCTTCGGCTTCTCCGCGATCCTTCAGGATGCGCAGGCAGAGCGTAAAGACCAAGCGATGATAACGGTCGTAGAGGCGCGACAGCCCTTCGGGCTCACCACGGGCCACGGCGGCCATGGCGGTGATGTCGTCAAGATTCGCCTCGTTCACTGCCAAACGCGCCGCTCCGTTCCAATCCTACGCCTGTGACCGCTACGTCAGCAGATCATAGTCGCCCGGCGCCCGTTTTGAGAATGGCCGATGACGAAAATTACTTCGCCATCGGCCGGCCTGCCCTGTGCGGGGCAGAAGTTTGTTGTCACGGCGCGAGCTTACGGCAGGACGACGCCGTCAATCCAGTGGATGACGCCGTTCGAACAGACAACATCGGTCTTGATGACCTTCGCGTCGTTGATCGTCACGGTGTCCCCGTCTACCTTGACGGCCAAATCCTTGCCGTTGGCGGTCGTCAGGCTCATGGTCTTCACATCCTTGGCCATGATCGCGGCACCGGCGTGCACGTGATAGAGAAGGATGCCCTTGAGCTTCTCCTTGTTCTCTGGCTTCAGCAGGTCCTCGACCGTGCCGGCCGGCAGCTTCTCGAACGCGGCGTTCGTCGGCGCGAAGACCGTGAACGGGCCTTTGCCCTTAAGCGTTTCCACCAGGTCGGCAGCCTTGATGGCGGCTACGACGGTCGTCACTTCCGACATACCAGGACCGGTCGCGGTGTCGATGATGTCCTTTTTGGCCATCGACTTGTCGTCGTTCATGTGATGATCGGCGCGGGCGGCCGACTGCGAAAAGGTGACTACGGACGCGGTGGCCAGGCCAAACATGGCGGTCAGCGTGAGTGCAATGCGAGCGGTCTTCATAACAATTCCCTCCGGCCAGTGGCCGGTGATAAGCCTTCCCAATGCGATCGCCAATCGATCGCTGTGATGCCCGGGGATACGGTTGGATGATGGCATCGGATGCGAAAAAGTAGATCGGGCGCAGTGAAGATCGGTTAACGCTGCTATGTTCCGCCGCATGCGCTG
Source organism: Tepidisphaerales bacterium (assembly GCA_038223165.1). Classification (GTDB taxonomy): domain Bacteria; phylum Planctomycetota; class Phycisphaerae; order Tepidisphaerales; family Tepidisphaeraceae; genus DASYHQ01. The sequence continues at coordinate 15,633 of JBBRHE010000044.1, read as the reverse complement.
GACGATCATCATGAACGACGCCGCCGGTACGATCGCCAAACTCGGTGGCGATGCAGTAGTATCTAAGCTAAAGGAACAACTGGCTCATCACGGCATCGAGGCTGACCTGCAGCCCGTGCCTGCCAAAGAACTTACGGCGAGCGCTAAACGGGCCGCGACCAGTGGTTGCGACGCGGTCCTGGCCGCGGGGGGAGATGGGACGCTTAACGCCGTCGCGACAGGGCTGCTCGACACGGGTGTGCCGTTTGGGGTTATCCCTTTAGGCACGCACAACCATTTTGCCAAGGATCTGGGCATCCCATTGGAACTCGCCGACGCGATCGCCGCGCTGTCGACCGGTCAATCGACCGACCTGCCGGTGGGGGATGTTAACGGCAACCTGTTTCTCAACTTCAGCGCGATCGGCATGCACCCGCGCATCGTCAAGCATCGCGATGCCCAGCGGGAAACGCTCGACCGCGGCAAATGGCCGGCGATGTTTATTGCGATGTGGCGCGCGATGGTGAGATTCCCGATCATCCGCGTCGTGCTGACGGCCGGCGATGCTCGGCGCGTGCGGCGCACGCCGAGTGTCATTGTCTGTAACAACGCGCACCAGATGGAAGTCTTCGGTGTCGAGAACGCGTCGTTCACCGACCGCCGGGTGCTCAATACCTATGTCGCCAAACCGCGCGGGCGGATGGGGATGATCTGGTTGATGATCAAAGCGATGTTCGGAGCGTTGGAGCCGGCGAAAAATTTCGAGGTGATTGCCGGCCCGCGCATGCAGATTGAGACGCGCAGATCGACGGTTCACGTATCGATCGACGGCGAGATCATCGACTTGCAGTCGCCGCTGGTGTACACGGTACGCGAGCGGTCGCTGAAGGTGATCGTACCGCGAAAAAGTACGTAGCGATGGCCCGTACCACGGGTGGCCCACCCGTGATTCCTGTAAAAGGACGGGACATGGGCGAGCCGCCCATGGTACGGAAGACCAGCACATGCGAACGATTGCACACATCTCCGACCTGCACTTTGGCAAGCTCGACGCGCCGGTCGCCGAAGGGTTGGTCGCCGACCTGACCGCCAACCCACCCTCGCTGGTCGTTTGTTCCGGTGACTTCACCCAACGCGCGCGGAGTGGGCAGTACCGCGACGCCGCGGCGTTTATGAAGCGTCTGCCGCAACCGCAACTGGTGGTGCCGGGGAACCATGACGTGCCACTCTGGGATCTGCTGTTCCTGCGACGGTTTTTCTCACCACTGGGACGATATCGGAAATTCATCAGCCGCGACGTGCGGCCGGTCTACCGTGACGACGAACTGCTCGTGATCGGCATCAACTCGGCCCGGCGGATTTCACCGTCGCTGCACGGCTTCTGGAAGGACGGCGCGATCAGTGAGGAACAGCTTCTCAACGTGAAACTCGCCGCCCAGAACACACCGGCGAGCTTGTTCAAGATCGTCGTCACGCACCACCCGTTCATCCCACCCCCGGGCGATGCCGCAAAGGGAATCGTGCACAACGCCAGGGCCGCTTTGGCCCAGATGGAAGCCAGTGGCGTAGACATGCTTCTGGCAGGGCACCTGCATTCGGCGTACAGCGACGACGTCCGTGGCCATCACGAGGCCGTGAAGCGATCCATCCTCAGTGTCCAGGCTGGCACCGCCACCAGCACGCGCCGGCGGAAGGAGCCGAACGCTTACAACCGCATCACGTTTAAAGAAAATACCGTGACGATTGAAGTGCGCGTGTGGGATGGCAAGGCGTTTGTGACGGGGACGATCAGGCGATTCGAGAAGGTCAACGATATGTGGGTGGTTCAGAAATAACGCCCGCCCATGGCACACTGTGTCATCCCGCGGGGAGCGATAGCGACCCGAGGGATTTCGACCGGCGGAAACCTGTTGTCTTATCGAGATCCCTCAGGTCGCTTCCGCTCCCTTCGGGATGACATGGGTGCGCTGCCGCATTTTTGGGATGACGTAGGCGCTCTGTCGCTCCTCCCCAGCGGCATACGTATGCTGTCGCTCCTTCGGAATAGCGGCGTTCCAACTACTTCATCTTCACCGCCGGCAAATGCGCAACCAACTGGTCGGCCAGCGCGATCATGCGATTGAACTCGATGTCATCGAATGGCCGCGACGTGAAGTCGAGCAGCATTTCCTGGCCCGCGATCATCAATCCGATGTCCGCAGGCAGCAGAGCGCGAAGTGAAGAGCCGGCGAGCGACTTGGCTGCGGCCGAGTCGGTGCCGTAGACGACGAACCGTTCACCGGTCGTGAGTGTGGGGAAGCTGGCCAACGAGTAGAGGTCCAGCACGCTCGACGCGTTGGCCACAGGACGCACACCCGTCGTCGGCCAGGGGGTTTCCAGTTTGTTGATCAGGACGTTCCACGTGCCGCTCGACGAGCGCAAACGCAGGATCGTCATTCGGTCATTGGTGAACTGGTCGTTGACCAATGGCGACATCGCGATCACCGGACCCACGATGGCGGGGAAGCTGCCCTGCAGGGGTTTGAACTCGGCCCGTTTGGCCCACTCGCGCAGGGCAAATCGTCGGGTGAAGGTCGTCCAGCGGTAGACCTGCACGTAGAAAATCGCCAGCGACGCCAAAAATATCACGACGAGCGTCAACAGTACGATGACCGAGAATTGTGGCACTTCCGGTGACATTGGCGAGGGCAATTGTATCGGTCCTGCGCGACATGCCTACTATGACGGCCCATGGTTTGCCGATAGGAGGGACGGATGTCGCAGTTTGCACCGATCGTCGACGAGATGAAAGCTAAGTACGACCTGCGCGTCCGCCGCTGGCGCTCGAGCATGAGTGGGTGCGCCTGGCGCGTCTATTTCCACGACGGCCGGGTCATCAACTGGATTGAATCACCGTTCCCCAAGACACCGATCAGCCTGAGTATCTTCCTGCACGAGGTCGGCCACCACGCGATCGGGTTTGAACGATACAAAAAGCGCTGCGAAGAAGAATACTACGCCTGGCAGTGGGCGATCCGCATGATGCGCAAGTATGGAGTCGAGCCCGACGCCAAGGTCGATCGCCGTGTGCAAGCCAGCATGGAATACGCGGTCGACAAGGCCGTCCGGCGGGGGATTCAACAACTGCCCATCACTCTTCACGCGTATCTGCCCAAGGCGGCGTGACGCGGTCCGACGAAGGCGACTCGGTGTCCATTCGACTGTATTTCAGATGGGGATGTCATCCTGACTTGAGCATCAGCTCGCCTGGACGGCGGGTAAATTCTCTTCGGGCGTTTCCGGTGCGACATCCGGCTGGACGGTCGACGGGGTGATGGCAGGGGTTACTTCACTGGGCAGATTGCCCGCGGGTGTGACGGTGGCGTCTGTCGCGGAAGACGAATCGGCCATCATCGTCTCTTGTTGTTCCGAAAGCGGGCCGGTGCCGTCCAGAACCGTTTGACGCGTGTCCTGACGCGACAACAGTGTAAACACCGTCACTGTCACACAGGCAACGAGCGTAATCGCAGTGCCAGCCGACCGCAGGGTGCTGTAGCGTGTCGTGATGGGATCGTTCCTGTTATCACGGTCCATCGTGACGGCGTGGGGGGCAACCAGACTCTGCGGCAGGTCGTGCAGTTTGCGGGCGACGATCGCGACGGACTCGATGGTCTCACCGTCCACGTTCAACCGCTGCACGTAACGCTTGGTTGCTTCCATGCGAATGACCTGAAGCTGGGTCATCTGCCGAAGCATCTGAGCAAACGGTGAATGGTCGAGTTCGTCGCGAACGTCGATCACCACCCAGCCACCCGTGCGAATGGCGTTGAACGCCGTCGCGAAGGCTTTTGTCGACAGATCGTGTTGCCCGACCGGCGCAACGGCGACCAGCACGTCGGGGTCGTTGGCGATCAGTCGGCGGTAATCGGTCTTGGACAACTCAGCGGCGTCGGCGACGAGGTAATCGTCGTACATGCCCCAGCGATCGCGGTCGGCAGCGACGCGGGCCTGTGGCAGGACGTCGATGCCGACCACGCTGTCCACACCCAGTCGGCGGAGCTCTTCAGCCACCACACCGTTGCCAGCGCCCAAATCGATCACGCTCAAGTGCCGTGCGGGGATGTCTCGGTCGGCCAACACGCTCGTGAACAAGCCGATTGCCTGCTTGGGGGCGCGACAGCGCAGCATCTCACCGACAAGCTGGTCGTAAAGCCCCGGCAGCGCCAGCAGGCGTTCGCGATCGCTGAGGAGCACGTGTTCCCAACGACCCTCGATGCGCACGTCGACCGCTTCGGTCGCTGCCGGCGCCTCAGGGAAGCGGACGGCGTACGGAGTCGGAAGGACTGGAAACGAGCTGTCGGCTGATTGATCGACCATGGGCAATACATCTCCCGGACCTGTGCTCGCGCACCCGCGACGTGTTTCGTGCGGCATCGTATGGGGCGCGCCCACCATGACAACAGAAATTTCGGGTAAAAATTAGATTTTCTAATGAAGGTGATGCCCACTCAATAAAAAAGGCAGGTCCGAAGACCTGCCTGTTCACCTCTACATGAGTTGTAAGAGCGCCTTAGTCGGCCGATTCGCGTTCGACGGTGACGATTTCCTCGTCACCCGAGACGCGCTTCGTGCGGAGCACACCGTCTTCCATCACGTTCTTGATCTTGATCAAGGCTTTGTTCTGGATCTGACGGACGCGTTCCTTGGTCACACCGATAATTCGGCCGACCTCTTCGAGCGTCATCGGATTCTCTTCTTCCTGTTCCCAGTTAAACCGACGGCGGATGACCGTCTGCTCGATGCTGGACAGGTCGGCGAGGTTCCGGTCGACGATCTGCTTGAGCTCGTCAACGCAGTCTTCCTCGACCTCGTCGCGCTTGCGGTCGGACCAGTCGCTCTTTTCCATTTCCGGTTCGAACTCAACCGGGAATCGATTGCGATGCCGGCTGTGCTTCTGGGCCGTTCGGCTGAAGCCTTTCAGAATTGCCCGGCAGGCGTAGGTGCTGAACTTGAATCCGCGGTCGACGTTGAACTTGTCGACCGCGCGGAGCAACGCCATGTTGCCTTCCGAGACGATCTCGGCAAAGTCCGTATCACCGAGCCGGCTGCGCTTAGCCATCGCCAGCACGAGCGCGAGGTTCGTGCGGACGAGGTATTCACGGAAGTGTTCAAACTTCCGGTGCCAGTCGACGAACTCTTCACCAAGCTGGCGCGTCAGGCCGTCCTTTTGGATCTTGGTTTGCAGTTTCTGCAAGCGCAGCTTCGTGTAGTTGAAGCGAAGGAACATCAACCGTTCCTCGCCACCTTTCATGAGCTGCGGGGCACCGTGCGTGGCGATCTCTTCGTCGCGCGTCGGTTGATACCAAGAGGTCAACGGCAGTTCGGGGACTGACTGGACCTGTGCGAACAGGTCCCGCTCGGCATTGCGGCCGTGCAGGGTGGGGCTGTCCATAAAATCATAGTTTTCGACCAGCAGACGTTCGACCCGTTCCCGCAAGAGCCGTGGAACCGGACTTTGGCGAGCTGGCTTGGCTTGAGACTTGGTCATCGTGGCAGGCATCGTGCCTCCTTATTCTTTATTTGCCGTCGGAAGTCATCCTCAGGCTGCAACCAACACTATAGTCACCTAAACCGTACCATGTTAGTACGAATTCAAAGCGATTTTGTTCTACATCGTAAAGACTTATATTTTCACGGCTTGCAGAGCAGAGTGATCCTATGAGGATTTACCTTACCCATTTCTGAAGCATGGTTGGTGGTCCTCAGCATTCACGGTCAGTACACCTGAAGGTTGCAGCGGGATTTCCCGCTGCGGGCCCTCATTTCGATCCGAAGCCCGCACGTTACGGGCAACTTGCTACCATGCCGATCCAATGATCCGCACACTCTGTTATGGTGGCAGCTTCGACCCGATTCATTACGGGCATTTACGCTGTGCCACTGCAGCAGCGACGGTCGGGGGGTTCGGGCTCATTCTGCTGATCCCGAGCTGGCAATCGCCACACAAACTCGACCGGACGACCAGCACCAGTCCCACCGATCGACTGGCTATGTGCAAACTTGCGACCAGCAACCTTCAAATCTTCCAAGTCACTGACCTGGAAATTAACCGCGGTGGACCGAGTTACACGATTGATACGGTCCGCGCGCTCAAACGGATGGGAATGCCTGAAGTGAATTGGTTGATCGGCGCCGATCAGTTGCCTGCCTTACCGCACTGGCGGGATGCGGAAGCCTTGCTGCGTGAGGCCACCATTCATGTTATGGGCCGACCGCAATATGACATCGACTGGGACAAGCTGCCTCAATCGCTCAGCGACCTGCGTCGAAACGTCATCGGGATTCCCCTCGAGGAAATCAGCTCGACCGACATACGCGAGCGCGTGGCGGCGGGGTTGCCGATTGACGAGCTCGTCCCACCGGCGGTTGTGGAGTACATCCAAACTCACGCGTTGTATCGCGACGCGATTTGAAACCTCTTCAGCTCATTCGCGTTGTCTAAACTTCGCGGCGTCCAAATATTGTCATCCCGCGGGGAGCGGAAGCGACGCGAGGGATCTCGATCTGACAGAACCGCTTGGACCCTTGAGATCCCTCAAGTCGCTACCGCTCCGTTCGGGATGACAGATTATGGGTGCGCTCTGCAGTGGGCGTGAAGGTGGTATGAAAGTGCTCTAACTCGTCATGCGCAGGTCTTTGACGGTCAGCTCGACACTGACCCGACCGTTGAACTCGTTAAGCGTAGGTTCAACCGCCATGTCGATCTTCGTGCCGGGTTTGAGTGAATCACCCAGTTTGCCCTGCCCGAACGCGATGCATTTCATCTGTCGGCCGAATTGTTTAACGAACAATTGCAGATGGTCACCGGTCTTCCCCACACGGCGTGGTGCCGCTGCGACTTCCAACCCGCGACAGGCGAGCAGAGGCTTGCGGTTACCGTGACCGAAGGGGCCGAGTCGGCCGAGGTCGGTGACGAGCGCTTCGGTCATGTGCTGCAAGTCAGCCTCGGCGTCGAGGCTGATCTCGGGGACGAGCAACTCGGGCGCAATGACCGCTTTGGCGTGAGCGCAAAACGCGTCACGGAACGCCTCGAAGTTCACCGCCTGCACTTTTAACCCCGCTGCCATCTCATGGCCCCCGTAACTGTCGAGATAGTCGCCGCAGGCTTCGAGCGCCTTGGCAAGGTGGAATCCGGGGATCGACCGGCAACTGCCTTGCCCGAGCCCGTTGTTAATCGCGACCATGACGACCGGGCGATGGAACTTGTCCACAATTCGGCTGGCGACGATGCCGATCACACCCGGGTGCCAGCCTTCACCACCCAAGACGATGGCGCTATTCTCGTCGAGCTTGCCATCGACGACCTGCTGCACCGCGATGTCGACAATGCCGCGTTCGGTCACCTGGCGTTCACGATTCTGGGTCTCGAGGAACGTCGCAATCTCGACCGCCCGGTCGTGCGAGGCTTCGGTCAGCATTTCGACCGCTAACCGCGCATGACCCATGCGGCCACTCGCATTCAATCGCGGGGCCAGCAGGAAGCCGACGTGGAAGCTATCGAGCTTTTGACCGGTGAGGTTCGCCGATTCGATCAAAGCCTGGATGCCCGTCAACTGCGATTGCTTAAGCCCACCGAGCCCGAAGGCCGCGAGGATTCGATTCTCACCGACCAGCGGGACCACGTCCGCGATCGTGCCGAGCGCCGCTAGCGCTGTCGCATCGACGAGAAACGACCGGAAGTCATCTCCCACGCGGTTGCCTCCACTGATGGCCTGGCCAATCCCCCACGCGAGTTTGAACGCCACCCCGGCGCCGCAAAGATGCGGGTTCGGATACGTCGGTCCGTCCCACGGCAGGCGCGGGTGGACGATCGCATGACAGTTCGGAAGTAGTGGCATGCGAGGTTCGGCAGCCAAGCCGCCTGCATCCGGTTCGACATTCTCGCGCCATTCGTGGTGGTCGGTGATGATCAGGTCAACACCTTTGTCGGCAGCAACCTGCGCCGGTCCGATCGCGGTGACACCACAATCGACGGTGATGATGAGTTTGGCTCCCGCGTTACAGATTTCGGCGACGGCGTCGGCGTTCAGACCGTAGCCTTCTTCAATGCGATGGGGGATGTAATATTCGACAACGCCACCCAGTCGCCGGATGGCGTGCCACAGGATGCTGGTCGCCGTGATGCCATCGACGTCATAGTCACCGTAAACCACGATCTTGTCACGATCTACAACCGCTTTGGCGATCCGTTGAGCCGCTTTGGTTAAACCCGGTATGCCCGCAGGGTCGTGTAACAGCTTCAAACTGGGTTTCAGGAAATCGCGGCAGGCATCGGGCTCTGTAAAACCGCGGCTGGCAAGGATTTGCGCTATCAGTGGCGATACCTTCAACCGGTCCGCCAGCGCAGAGGCGGCGTCGTGTGTGGGGGCGATGGTCCAGCGTCTGGTCAGGTGCATCCGTGCAAGGCCTTTCTCAGGAACGTTTCGAATAGTACGTCAGATCGGGATGGGGCTCAAAATAAACGGCCGCGATAGCCGGTCGGTGACGTCGACAGTGATGAATAAAGGCGCGTGCCGGTGGAAAAGTGTCGGGCCACTTTATGAAAGCCGCTTACATCGACGAGTCCGCCAACGCTTCAATCGACGTCGGTGGCAGTCAGTGCCGCCTTCACGATCTGGCGGCAACTGTCGGAAGTGAACGAAACGCTTAAATGATCTGAACAAAACGTTCATACGCTCCCTCGCTGCTGGGCCCGGTCGCCCGGCCCACCTGCGGACGAACCGCGGGTCGGAACGGCAAAGGATGGATGAATATGTTGAGCGTCAGCACAACGCAAACTCCGCGCGGCCTCGTGGTCGCGCTGGTCGGTGAGATCGCCATCGGGACGGCGAACACGCTGGAAATAGAACTGATGCGCCTGTCGGCTCTGCGACCCCACGCGGTCGTGTTCGACATGGCGGGTGTGACCTTCGTGGCCAGCCTGGGGATGGGGCTCCTCGTCGGTTGTGCCAAGGGTGTGGCCCGCAGTGGTGGCGCGCTGCGACTTGCGGCGCTTCGTCCGGAGATCAAGATGTCGTTCGAGCGTGCGCGCTTAGGCGATCTGATGCCGATCGACGACACCGTCGAGCATGCGTTGGCCAAGTTCGCGCCATCGACCACGACGGTGACCGCGCCGGCGCATTGATCGGGGATTGAGGAATTACGAGAAAAGCAACCGAGGCATCACCGAAAGCCCGGTTGCTTGCGCTCTGCAAGGCGCAGTCGCCGGGCGATTCGACGGACGGCGTATTACAGGAGATGGATAGCTTGCCCTCTCCCATAAGTACTGGGGAGAGGGCTAGATTAATCTCACGCCAGGTTCATTTTTGCATGATCGCCTGGCAAATAGCGTTCACCGGTCATGGTCGCTTTAATGAAACCGATGAGGGTGACAACCTTGTTATTGGGGTTGTCCCAATATTCGGCCTGATCGACGTCCACGCGGATCAATGCGATCTTCGGGTCGTCCGGTCCTTCCGGGTACCACGCCTTGATCGCGGGACTCCAAAGTTCCTTGATCTTCGCTTTGTCGCGGCTAATGGTCGCGCGGCCACTGACTGAGATGTATCGCTGATTTTGCGGTTCGGCATACGCAAGGTTTACGTGGCGGTCCTGCTCGACCTCGAACATTTTTCCGGAATCGATATCGCTGAAAAACCACAGCGAACCGTCGAACTCCGTCTTCTGCGTCGACATCGGTCGGCTGCGCAGAGAACCTTCTTCAGTTGCCGTGGTAAACATCGCGAAGTCGATTCCGTGAATCATCTTGGCGAGCTTTTTCACGTCCTCACTTTGTGCGGTTACGGTTTCAGTGCTCATTGTTTGCTCCTTAAAAGTATGGTTGACCAGAACTAGGCATGCTGACCTGCATGCACCCCTTCGGCGATCTCTTCGATCATCTTGCGGTTGAATGCAGGAAGATCGGCAGGCTTTCGGCTGGTGACGAGACCCTGGTCGCAGACAACCTCTTCGTCGACCCAATCCGCACCGGCGTTGCGCAGATCGGTCTTCAAGGAGGGCCAACTGGTCACCTGACGGCCACGCACGACATCGGCCTCAATCAGTGTCCACGGACCGTGGCAGATCGCAGCGACCGGTTTGCCCGCTTCAAAGAATGCCTTGATGAAACGAATGGCCTTGTCATTCGTGCGAAGCGTATCGGGGTTCGCGACACCGCCGGGCAGGACCAAAGCGTCGTAATCGTCCGGATTGGCGCTGTCGAGCGTTACGTCGACGCTGAACTTGTCGCCTTTCTCGTCGTGATTCATCCCCTGGACTTTGCCGCTCGCCGGCGAAATCAGATGCGTAGTTGCGCCAGCGTCGTCCAACGCTTCACGTGGGCTGGTCAATTCAACTTGCTCAAACCCGTCGGTCACCAACAGGGCCACTTTTTTATTGGGCAATTTTGCAGACATAGCGTCTCCTTTAGTATTTCCTGGGAGACGTGTCTCAAATACGGTGCCACGTACGTCGCTTAAGTTTGGCAACTTCGATATCGGCCTGCCGGGTGGGTTCTGGGATGCGATAGCGGGTGCGACAGGCCAACACAAGCTCAACCGCACTGGCCAAATCGACGCGGTGCCCGATGCTGATGAACAACGGCCGCGTTCGGTCCTTAGTGCGGAGGACGAGGCCGATCGGGTCGTCTTTGTCCATCAATGGCGCGGTTGATCCCGCGGCGGCTGCGGGTTCGTCGTAGGTTCCAATCAACCGACTTTTCGCACATCCGATCGACGGCACGTCCAGCGTCACGCCAAGGTGCGTCGCCAGCCCGCAACGGCGGGGGTGCGCGATCCCTTGGCCGTCAAAGCAGATAACGCCGAACTCGTGTGTAAGATTCCCGATCGCCAGGAGAACCGCAGGGCCTTCGCGAAAGCTGAGATAGCCGGGGACGTAGGGAACCGTAACTGGCGCGGTCGCGTGTGCGATGTCGACGATCTGCTGTTTCTCGCGATCGTAAACAACCGCAGCCGCGAAAACGGTCGTCTTGTCGGATGAAAAGGCCGCGTCGGCACCGGCGACGAATCGCGGCAACGGTGAAAGCGGCACGACGAAGAGGCGCTCGCGAAGTTCTCGCTGGGTCACTTTCCACGATTCGAGATAATCCGAGATCGCCACCATTGCTCCCCATCGCGATTCTAGGGGGCCGGCACTGCGGGCAGAACGGTCGTTATTGCGGCAAAAATTGAATCGACTGATAGTCCTGACCCGTCCACGCCATCACCATCGCGATGAGCAGCCAGAAACCGGTCGCGAGCGCTTCACCCACGATGAGGCCGACAAATGCGGGTTTGAGCGTTTGAAACAGGCTGGCCCCACCAAAGCGCAGGACGAGAACTTTAAGCGTCCAACCCACCAGAATGCTCCACCACGCCAGCTTGATGTACCACGTATGACTGACGAGGTAAGCGACCGGCGCCAGTGGCCAGGCCGCGTAACGCAACGCGCCGAACTGCAGGACCGCGGTGATTGTGCCACCGGTCGTGACGTGCAACGCAGCATTGTGCGCTTTGGGTGGATATTGCCCCTTGGCGTGGTTGGTAAACGGGTCGGCGATGTACTGGCGCGGCTGGTCGATCGCGCCGTAGTTGTTTTCCATCACGCTCGCGCCGCGGTTCAGTGGGAGTGAATAGCTGTAGTAGCACCACAGTGACGCAGCAGCCGAGACGACGAACGCCACCGTCAGCGCCCACGCCATCGCTGCCACCACACGACGACGATGGCTCGGTGAATCGTTATTGGGTGCCGCAATCTGTAGACCGTGCTGCGCGTGTACCAGAAGGCTCTCCCGGCTGGCGATGGGGCCCGCATAGCTCGCGAAGCCCGCGAAGAAGACATCGCGACCCGTTAACAACGACGGGGAAAAATGCGACGTCGCCGTCGTCAGGTTCGCCATTACGCGCATGAACGGCAGGCCCGTCTCAGCGACGATGCGCGCGATGATGACGTGGATCGCGAGGATGAAGACCACGATGACGACCGCGAACCAAGGCGTCACCCCGACCACGATCAGCCACAAGACCATGCCGAGCGCCGCCGCGACCAGCACACGGGCGCGCGTCGCGTAGTTGGGCTGACCGCTCGCAGGTCGTTCCAGGCCGATCGCCTGGCGGACAACGGTGTACCAGTGTCGCCGGCCGATCCACAACGTTCCAAGCAGAAAGACGACGCACGCGCCGAGGTGCTGGTCGTCCCACGCCGGTTGCGGCACGTCGTCACCCGTCGTGCGGATGCTGACGAGGATGAACTGCTCGATCATGAAGATCGCCCACAGGCTGAAGCCCACGCGCGACTGAATGAAGTACATGATGCCGACGAGCGAGAAGTAAAGCGTCGACCGTTTTACCTCGCCACCCAGGTAGCGCCATGGTTCCTCGCTGAGGACTTTATTGAGGTCGAACGTGAACTTCAGATCGGGAAAGTTCTCCGGCTGATACACGTGCATCGCCACGAGCCCCTGCAGGACAAACACGGCACCGGTGGCGATCCAGAAAAGCTTGTTGGACAGCAATCGATTCACCGCGCGCCCCGGTGCCGGCGGCTCGACCAACAGTGTGCCTAGCTGCGCCAGCGGGAAGGGCAGTCGTTCGTTCACCGACCACTGTTGTCGCAACAGGGTGGCCAGCGTGACCAGCGCGGCCCACAGGCACGCGACGAACACACCCCAACCAGCCAGTGGCACGACCCACGCACCCCACGGGATCGACCCATCGTCCGGTGTGCGCGCGTAGAACTCGGTGACAACCGGGCTGGTCTTGCCCGTTGATAGGTCCTCCACTGCGAACAACCACGAGGGCAGGCCCAGCGAAGTGAACGCCTTCCAGATCGTGTCGTTGATGCTGCCCAGTTGAAACATTGCCACGGGTAGTGGCACCAGCCCGCGCATCAGGCCTTGTCCAGGGACACAGCACGTCACCAGCAGCATCGCTGTGATCACGCCCGTCTCAGCGCCGGTCAGCGCGCGGCGAGGAACGAATGCGTGTAGCAACGCGTTGAGCCCGACCAGCACCAGCAGCCCCAGCACCAGCGCCGGTGGGAAGAAATTGCCGGTGATGAAGCTGTTGTTGATGACGTAATCGTTGTACGGCGTGACCGCTGAGATAACGGTGACACCGATCGTTCCGATAAACACACTGCGCCACGTGACGGCGTCGCCGGCGGATGGTTCGATCGGAAGGTTGCTCATGACGTGGCACAGACCGCTGCGAAGTGAATTAGGCGATCAGTTCGAACGCTTGCTCGGTCTGGTCGTCGGCATGTCGAGCGCGGCGTCGGTGGCTTTGCGGGTTTGCCCACCGACCGCTTTCAAGACGACGTCGTCGAACATTACCAGGCCCGGTTGCAGATATGCGTAGAGATCGACGCGCAGCAGTTGCACGGGGAAGGTCACGTGCTGGGGGTTCAAGTCGTCGACGATCGTAACCCACTTGCCATCGGTGCCACCCGTCACGGGAACCTGCCGACGATAGATCTCGCGTTCAACGGTACCACCTTGGCCGTCTTTCACGAGCGTGTAACCCTTTACGAAGACGTGCAGCACCGGCGCGGCGCTGTTGTACCGAAACTGCAGGCGGTAGCGCGTGGCTGGCTCGACGGTGATCGCTTGCGACAGCGCCGCCAGCCCGTTGTTCTCAGCGGCCGTGCGCGACAGGTTCATTGCCAGCACGTTGTTCGGTGTGCCGTCGGCGTCGGTGATGGAATAGATGACGATCTTGTCGCGCTCGGGCAGCGCGCTGCTCGTTTTGATCTCGTGGCGTTCGGACATGTAAAGACGTTCCCACTTGCCCGGCTCGGTGAAGTCACCGTTGACGACGAGGTTCGGGTTGGTTTCCCACAGCTCGTCCGCGGTCGCATCGTGGGCGACGGCTTCTTCGGTCATGTGGGTGAACTTGCGCACGTCGGCGAGGTGTTCGAGCACCTTTTCACTGACAAAACGGACGTCCGTCGGCTCGTTGATGTCCTGCTTGATCTCGAACGGCAGGGGGTCGAGTTGGCGGAAGTCGAAGACCTTCACCTTGAGAGTCTTGCCCGATAGGTCGCCCCAGATGCCAACGTCCGCCGCCAGGGGCTGGGCTATCTTTTCGATGGAGTCGGTGGCAGTCGAGAAATCGACCTTTTCCTTTCCGAGCGCTTCGGTCATTTCCACACCCGAGACCGCTTCGTACGTCCCTTCGCGGTCGAGCTTGCTGCGAAGGGAAAACCCTACCCGCTCGCGCAACTTTTCGTCGGCATCACCCGCGATCGGAAAAACGGCGACCTTGGGTTTGGCGGAATCGTCAGCCAAAACACTTGCGTCTAAAACAAAGAGGACTAACCACGAAGCCACGAAGCCACGAAGAAAGAGCTGGAGCGCCCGCAAACTGCGTCGTGTCTTTGTGCCTTCGTGGTTCATCATCTCACTCCCGTTGCTCATCCCAACATTAGCCGTACAATCGCCGAGCTTGAATCCGTGTGCCTAAGATGCGTACCGCTTAGTTGATGCAGCAAATTTCTCGAGACCCCATGAGCCTCAAATCCATCCGAATCCGCGGCGCCCGCGAGCATAACCTCAAGGACGTCTCTGTTGATATACCGCGCGACCAGCTCGTGGTTGTCACCGGCCTGTCCGGCAGTGGTAAAAGCACCCTGGCGTTCGACACCGTCTTCGCTGAGGGCCAGCGGAAGTACATGGAATCGCTTTCGACCTATGCCCGGCAGTTTCTAGACCAGTTGCAAAAGCCGGATGTCGACGAAATCGAAGGCCTGCCACCGACTATTTCGATCGAACAGCGGGGCAGTTCGTCCAACCCCCGCTCAACGGTCGCGACCACGACGGAGATTTACGACTACCTGCGTGTGCTTTTCGCTCGCGCCGGAACGCCCCATTGCTGGGAATGTGGCCGTCAGATCGCAGCGCAGCAACCGTCGCAGATCGTTGACGCGGTCATGAAGCTGCCCGCCGGCACGAAGATCATGATCCTGTCCCCACTGGTGCGCAGCCAGAAGGGCGAGCATAAGGACGTTTTTCAAGCCATCCACAAGCAGGGCTTTGTCCGCGCCCGTGTGGATGGCGAGATGCACGAGCTGCAGTCGCCGGACAAAGCGCCGACGTTGAAGAAGACGTTTAAACATGACATTGAGGCTGTCGTCGACCGCATCGTTCTGAAGCCAGAGATTCGTTCGCGCCTGGCCGATTCGATCGAGACGGCATTGAAGCTGGCGCAGGGGCTGGTCATCATCGCGACGGGCAACGCCGACGGCACGTGGTCAGACCAGATCTACAGCGAGAAGTTCGCCTGCCCAATTCACCCCAACGTCTCGCTGCCCGAGCTCGAGCCACGGCTGTTCAGCTTTAACAGCCCGCACGGTGCGTGTCCGTCGTGTCACGGGTTGGGGACTATTTTCGAGTTTGATGCCGACCTCGTCGTGCCGGACGAGTCGCTGAGCATGGAGAACGGCGCGATCGAAGCGTGGCGCAAGAACGGCAAGCGGATGAACATCTACTACAGCCGCGTGCTGCGCACGTTCAGCCGCGACTTTGCCATCGACTATTCCAAACCGTTCAGTGAGATCCCCAAGAAGGTGCGCGACATCCTGATGTTCGGAACCGCGAAGAAGGGGGACAATGGAACGGGCACGGAGTTCGAAGGCGTCATC
>JBBRHE010000043.1:0-20035 GCA_038223165.1 Tepidisphaerales bacterium | reverse complement strand
AATACTGTAACGGGCGCTGTACTCGTTGACGTTCGCGGTTCGGTGGCGAATCCACTGGCGGGCAATGAAGATCGGCATAACGTGGTGGAACTTAAATTCCACCATTTCGTACGGCGTCGTGTGCCGGTGCCTGGCCAGGTAGCGGATGAGGCCCGTGTCCTCGTTCACCTGCTTTGTGCCTTCCCCATACGACACACGGGCCGCCTGCACGATCGCAAAGTCCGCGGTCTTGCCTTCGGGGACCAGCCGGGGCATGACGTCCACGAGCGCGACCAGTCCATGGTCGTGGATTGTCATCTCAATGCGTGACGCGCCGTCCATCACGTCGCGAACAGGTGCCTCAAAGCTCTTGCGGACGACATTTCCCTGCGGCTGGCTCATGGCTGGCATAATACAGGGCGTCACTTCGATTGCCATCGTTGCTGGGATGAAGAGGCGCGAAGACGCAAAGGCGCGAAGAAATCGCGAAGTGATGCGGATGAGAATTGTTCACCTTCGCGTTTCCTTCGCGCCTTTGCGCCTTCGCGTGTCCCCCGGTTTGAAATCTTTTCAGTTCGTGCCGCGCGTTAAGTTGGAAAGAATGGCAGCGGGTTCTACAATGCCCGCCCTACTCAGGGATGGAGCATAGACGAATGGGCAGCAAGTGTAAGACAGGGATGATAGTCGTCGGCCTCGCCGTGGCGGCCAGTGGATGTGCGAAGAACCCCGAGCCGTTCCGCCCACTGGCGTTGCAAGCCGAACAGCGAAATCGGTCGCTTGAAAGCGCGACGCCCACGTTCGCGCCGTTGCCGACCACATTCGTCAGCCCGCTCGACCCCGGCGGTCGAGCGACCGACGCCCAGCCTGCAGGAACCGACCCGAGCACCACGCTCCCTGCTACCGGTCCGGCCGACATCGCCGGCCCGGCAACGGCGTCGGTCAACCAGCAGACGACCACGCGACCATTTCGCGAATCGGTCCGTATGTCCTTGTCCGAAATCATCCAGCGGACGGTCGCGTACAACCTCGACGTGAAGGTCGCCAGCTACGACCCCGCGATCGAAGCGACGCGCGTGATCGAGGCCGACTCACGGTTCGATCCTACGTTTTTCTCAAATTTGCAATACCAGGACTCCAAGATCCTCACGCCGGCCCAAGGCCTGCAGCAATCGAACCCGTTCGACCCGACCGTCTCGCGCGTCACGCAGTTTCAGGCCGGTTTGCGTCAGAATCTGACCGGCGGTGGTCAAGTCGAGCTTCGCACGGGAACACAGCGCATCGAGCGGAACACGTTCATCGAGCCAAACCCCTACTACCTTAACGACCTGACGCTGCAGGTCACTCAGCCCCTCCTTCGGGACTTCGGCTTTCAGGTGAACGACGCGCGCACGGTGATTGCCCGCAACACCCAACGCGTTTCGTTGCTCGAGTTGCGCAGGACAATCGAGGACAACCTCGAGCTGGCTGAGCGCACCTACTGGCAGCTCGTGCAGGCCGAGCGAGAGCTGGCGATCGCCGAGCGGTTGTACAACGAGACGGTTCGCACGGTGGACCTGCTGAAAGCCCGAGTTGGCCAGGATGTCAGCCGTGTGCAGGTGTCACAGGCGTTTGCCAGCGCCGAAAGCCGCGCTGCGGCCCTGCTGCGTGCTCGGCAACAGGTGCAGAACCTATCAGACCAGCTCAAGCGAATCATGAACGACCCGGACATGCCGGTTAGCTCGGGCACGACGGTGCTTCCTGCCAGCGACCCGGTCGAGCAACCGATTACATTTGTCTTTGAAGACCAGATCAAGACGGCGCTCGACAACCGGTTGGAACTCGGCCAACAGCAGCTTCGCATCGACTCGGCCACGCTCGCGATGGCGGTCGCTAAGAACAACCTGTTGCCGCAATTGAACCTGCAAGCGACCGGTGCGCTTCAAGGTGTGGGTGACAGTGTCGGCAACGCATTCGAGAACGTCGAGGACGAGTACAGCACGTGGTCGATCGGCTTCCAGTTGGAAATTCCGATCGGCAATCGTGCTGCCCGGTCGATTCACAACCGTTCAAAGCTGCAACGCCAACAGGCGATCGACAGCTACCGCGCCCTGATCGAGCAGATCGCGCTCGACGTGAAACAGCAGTTGCGTGACGTCGAGGTCAGCTACAACGAGATCGCCGCCACACGCCGGGCCCGCTTCGCCGCTGCCGACAACCTCGGGGCATTGCAACAGCGTGAGGACAACCAGGAACCCCTGACGCCCGACTTCGTCAACCTGAAGCTCGACGCCCAGGGCCGCCTGGCCGATACCGCGCGCGCCGAGGCGGCCTCGATCAGCAGCTACAACATCGCGATCGCAAGACTCGAAAGGGCCAAGGGAACCATCCTGCGCTACAACAACGTTCAGATGCAGGAAGAACCCCGACCGTTTGGGTCAGCGGTGAAATAATCGAATGACGAGTCGCCCGCCGGCCTCTTTCCCGGTACTCGGGAAGAGGTCAGGGTGAGGATGATTTCGAGTGACGAGCGATTCTTAAAAGAACCAATCACCCTCACCCAACCTCTCCCATAAGTACAAGGGAAAGGGGCCAGAGCGCCGCCATGACGACCCCGCTTTACCCGTTAAAATTCCGCCCGAAGCTTGTCGAGAAAATCTGGGGCGGGCGCAAGATCGAGACGGTCCTCGGCAAGCCGCTTCCACCGGGCAAACAAATCGGTGAGAGTTGGGAAATTTACGACTTTCCACCCGGCGTGGTGGAAGGTTCCCGGGATTGGATCAGCGCCGAGGTCGCCGACGGGCCACTGAAGGGTAAGACGCTTCACGAACTCGTCACATCGTATGGCAAAGCCATCACCGGTGACGTGCCGTTGGTCGGTCAGCACGGGCAGTTTCCGATTTTGATTAAGTACCTCGACGCGAGGGAAGATTTGTCGGTTCAGGTCCATCCGCCTCAGGAATATGCGGACAAGCATCCGGGCGCGCACCTGAAGACGGAGGCATGGTACGTTGTTCAGAACGACCCCGGCGCTCGCATCCTCAAAGGGCTGGCGAGTGGCGCGACTCGGGAAATGTTCAAGCAGTCCATCACCGACGGCACCGTCGAATCGCTCATCACGCCCATTCCGGTCAAACCCGGCGACTGCCACTATCTGCCCAGTGGCACCGTCCACGCACTCGGGGGTGGCATTCTCGCTGCAGAAGTGCAGACACCCAGCGACACGACGTTCCGCGTGTTCGATTTCAATCGCATCGAGCCCGCAACCGGTAAGCCGCGCGGGTTGCACGTCGAACAGGCGCTCGAATGCATCGATTTCAGTGGCAAGGACGAGACGCACCAAGTTCGCTCGCACGTGGCCGGTTATTTCACAACCGTCACCCGGCTGGTGCGCTCGCCGTTCTTTCAGATCGAAAAGGTCCGCATGACCGAAGGCGTGCAGGAGCCGATCCCCTACGACCAACCGGTCGTCTGGATGATGCTCGAAGGCAAAGCCGAGGTGCGGGTCGATGGGATGAAGGACGTGACGACCGTCAATCGTGGTGACAGTGTTCTGTTACCAGCGGGCATGACCAACCCGACAATCAAAACCTTGACCGACTGCATTTGGCTGGAAGTTACCTTCCCGCAGGCGGCCTGAACCACACAGTGCTTTTGAATCGCCCCTCACCGTCCACTACAATCGCTCGCGTGTCGTTGCGTCGCCCACTTGCAGTCCTGTTGATCGTCACCGCGGCGATGTCGTCGACCGCGCCGGCGGCGGAGGTTTGGGAGTTTCGCGATGGGGGCTGGGCTCAGGTGAAGACACCCCAACCTCCGGCAGCGCAACAGCAACCGACCACCGACGCCGAACTCAACCGGATTGATGACCTGCTTGCCGCCGGCCGGCACCTCGAAGCGCGTAAGGCTGCGCTGGCGTGGGAAAAGACGCACAAGACCTCACCACTGCGAGATCGCGTGTTGATGCAGATTGCCAAGGCGTATTACCAGTACGGCGACCGCACGCGGGCCTTCTTCCACCTGGACGAACTGCTGGATACCTATCCCGAAAGCCAACTGTTCTACCCCGCGCTGCAGATGCAGTACGACATTGCCGACGCCTACTTGAATGGCTACAAGCGGCGGTTCCTGAAGATGGCAATTGTCGGCGCCGAAGACGATGCGATCGAGATGCTCTATCGCATCCAGCAGCGGTCTCCCGGCTCACCGTTGGCGGAAAAGGCGTTGTTGCGGACGGCTGACTACTACTTCGCGTCATCTCAATTTGAGTTTGCCGGTGACGCCTATGGGCAGTTCATTCGCAGTTACGGGCGCAACCCTGCGGTCCCGCGCGTGCGGTTGCGCCAAGCCTACTCGTCTCTTGCGCAGTTCCGCGGGTTGCGATACGACGCGACGCCTCTTGTCGATGCCAAGACGCAGTTGCAAGCGCTCATCAGCGACTACCCGCGCCTCGCAGCCGAGGAAAACCTGCAGGACCTTGTCGATCGCATCGACACGACCTTCGCCCGCAAGAGTCTGGTGACGGCCGACTTTTACAAGCGAACCAATCACCCACTCGGCGCTGCGTATACCTACCGGTACATCGAAACCACCTACCCCGATTCCCCGGAAGCCAAAGACGCCGTCGCCGCGTACGGGGCCTTGCCCGAGACAGTGCAGACGCAGGCTATAGGTGACGAAGCCTGGCACGCCCCGTCGACATTGCCCGCTGCGGGGATTGCACGATGATGCGACGCATCGCAATGCTGCTGGCCGCTGTCCTACTGGCGCTCACTGGGTGCAGTTCGTCGACCCACGACGGCGGCACCGGCGCTGCGACGGCGTCGCCGAAGGGGTATCAATGGAAATCCCTGCACCGCCCGAACGTGAAGACGATCGCGGTCGACATTTTCGAATCGCGCGACTTCCGGCGAGGTGAGGAGTTCCGCATCACCACGGCGTTAGCCAAGGAGATCGAGGCGTATACACCGTACAAAATTGCCCCGCGCGATAAGGCCGACACCCTGCTTGAAGGCCAGATTCGCCGCATCCGCCGGCCCGTATTGAGCAATTCGGGCAATGGGGGTGTCCCTAACGAACAGTTGTTCGAGCTAACCGTCGACTTCACCTGGAAAGACCTGCGCAGTGGGAAGATCCTCGTCTCGCGGTCCGTCTTCGAGCAGATCACGGCATATTACCCGACCCTGGGTGAAGGATCGTTCATCGGCTCGCAATTGGCGGCCGAAAAGCTCGCTCAGGGCATCGTTCAGCAGTTGGAAGCGGACTGGTAACCGACTTAGTTGAGCACGGCTGAACTCGTTTTAGAATCCACGCGCTGCAGGGGTGGAATTATGCCCGGTCTCGCCCGTATTATAGATACGTTGCTCGCGCGCCCATCTGCCCTTCTGTCCCGTGTTCCCCGCGCGTGTCGTAAGGATTGAACCTATGTCTGAACAACGCCCCGAACGCCCTCAGCGCAAACCCAATCGTCCCGGTGCAGCCCCAGCCGGTCTGAAATTCCGCGGACTGTTTGGTTGGATCCTGTTCATCGCGCTGGGCATCATGTTTGTCATCCTGCTTCGCAATGGTGATAAGCGTTATGACAGCATTCCGTACGGGCAATTCCTGTCGGCGTACGAGAACGGGAAGATCAAGGAACTGGCGATCGAGCTCGATACCGTCAAAGGTCGATTCACCTCGTCGCAAAAGGTGCTCGCTGACGGCAGTAGCACGCAATACAAAGACGTCGAGTACTTCACGACAGCGCTCACGCCCGGCACGACCGGCACGGGTGAATTCTTCCTCTGGCTCAAAGAGCACGGTGGCAACACCAAGGTCGAGGTGAAGACCCCCGACACCTTCCTCATCAACCTGCTTCTCTCGGCCATCCCGTGGTTGTTGATCCTCGCGTTCATCTGGTTCTTTGTGTTCCGCCAATTGCGCAGCAGTGGTGGCGCGGGGGGCATGCTCGGCAACTTCGGGCGTAGCAAGCACAAGATCACCAGCAAGGAACACACGAACGTCACGTTCGACGACGTTGCCGGTGTGGAAGAGGCCAAAGACGAAGTAATGGAGATCGTCGAGTTCCTCAAAAACCCCAAGAAGTTCCAGCGGCTCGGTGGCCGCATCCCGCGCGGTGTCATGCTCGTGGGTGAACCCGGCACGGGCAAAACCCTGCTCGCCAAAGCGATCGCCGGTGAGGCGGATGTGCCGTTCTTCAGCATCAGTGGTTCGGACTTCGTCGAGATGTTTGTCGGCGTCGGCGCATCGCGCGTGCGCGATTTGTTCAAGCAGGCCAAGGACAACAGCCCCTGCATCATCTTCCTCGACGAAATCGACGCCGTCGGTCGTCGTCGTGGGTCGGGATTCTCGTCTGGTGGACATGACGAGCGTGAACAGACGCTCAATGCGATCCTCGTCGAGATGGATGGCTTTGATACGAACGACCAGGTTATTGTCGTCGCGAGCACCAACCGCGTTGACGTGCTCGACCCTGCTCTGACTCGCCCGGGTCGTTTTGACCGTCAGGTGACCGTGCCCCTGCCCGATGTGAAGGGCCGAATGGAGATCTTGAAGGTCCACAGCCGCAAGGTAAAACTGGGGCCTCAGGTCGACCTGGCCCGACTGGCCAAGGCGACGCCCGGTTTCAGTGGCGCCGACCTGGCCGCCGTCATCAACGAAGCCGCGCTTGGCGCGACGCTCGCCGGCAAGGAATACATCGAACAGGACGACTTGGAAGAGGCCCGCGACAAGGTGCGTTGGGGTCGAGCCAAGAAGAGCCGTGTGATCGACGAGAAAGACAAAGTCGCCACTGCGTATCACGAAGCTGGTCACGCTGTCATTCAGCAGCTGCTGCGTCCGGACAGCGACCCGATCCACAAGGTCACGATCATCCCACGTGGCAACTACGGTGGCGCGACGATGGCGCTGCCGGAAAAGGACCGCACCAGCTACAGCAAACTGTGGTGCCTGGCGTTCATGAAGGTCTGCTTTGCCGGCCGTATCGCCGAGCAGATTTTCTGTGGCGACATCAACACCGGAGCCACCGGTGACATCCGTCAAGCCACCGGCATCGCCCGCCGCATGGTTCGCGACTGGGGCATGAATGACCGCCTCGGTTTCGTCTACTACGGCGACGACGACAGTCGCCCTGGCATGTTCGGGGAGGTTGGTCAGCGCGAGTACAGCGAAGAGGTTGCCCGTCAGATCGACGAGGAGGTCAAGAAGCTGATCGACTCGCTGTACGAAGAAACCCGCATCATGGTCGAAGCCAATCGTGACCGCGTCGACGCGATGGCCAAGGCGCTGATGCGTTACGAAACGCTCGACAGCAACGACGTCGACCGCATCATGCGTGGTGACACCCTGAGCAAGCCTACGGTCTCCGACCTATTGGAAAAAGAAGGCCGCCGTGGCACGGTAATCGCGCCAGGTCCAACCGACTCGGCCCCGGACGTGCGACCCGGCTTGGGTGGCGGACCGTTGCCGTCGCCAGGCTGATAGGGTCATTATTCGAAGTTCCAGGAAGAGGATCGCCGGAATGGGCGGTCCTCTTTTTTTGGTTTACGATTCGACAGCGATCGCACCTCGATTCTCTGGTCATCTTAGATATACTGAAGCTTGCGCGTTCCCGGAGGTAATTTCAGAGTGGCCCAGGCCGACATCATTATCGCAGACGACAAGCTCCTCCCGCAGGCAGTGGAGCTGTACAACTCTATCTTTCGGCCAAAGCGTGAGCTGGATTTCTTCAAACGCCGCTTCATGGGCCGCTACAACCCACTGACACTCATCGCCCGCATCGACGACCGCCCGGTCGGTTTCTGGATCGGATTCGAACTCAAGCCGGGCATGTTTTATCACTGGCTGGGCGCGGTCCTGCCTGACTTCCGCCGCAAGGGTGTTGGCCGACAACTGCAGGAAGCCCAGCAGGCCTGGGCGAAGGACCACGGTTACGAATACGTCCGCTGCGAGTGCATGAACCACCAGCGCGAGTTTATCCACTTCGGCGTGACGCTCGGCTTCGACATCGTCGGCATTCGCTGGGATTCAACCCACGCCGACAACCTCGTGGTGTTCGAGAAGAACCTCGTAGAGTAGCCGCTGAACAAAACGAATAATTGCGACGGGCAAGCCATGTGGCTTGCCCTTTTTCTTTGTTTCCAAACTCTGCAATCAGTTGCCAACGGCGTTTAAGGCCTGCGGACTCTTGTACGATCGCCATTCGGTGACGCGCTCATGGAACTGGGCATTCCATCCATCGGCCCGTGACGGTGGCGGGGGCAGGCGATCGAGTTCTGCTTGCAGGATGGGGTCGGGAATCCAACCCGCTGCGAGGATGGATTGCTCGTTCACGACGCGCGAGCGGTCAGCGTTGTACTGGCCGTAGAGGCTGTCCCAGACCAGGCGTGTGCCAGCGGGTGGGCTGGCGATGGTGGTGCTGTTGAGGTCCTTGACGCGCGAGCCGTTGGTGGGGCTGACGTCGAGGAAGTAAAAGATCAGTGGGTTGGCGGCCATGATGAACGGGTGCGTGGAGTCCTGATGCTCGCGCAGACCGGTGGCCGCGATGCGGGCGATCTTGTTGTCCCGATCTTCACCCAACGGCAGCACACGGTAGAAGATGTTCGTAACCGCAGGCAGCAGACATGCGATGCCGGCGACGAGGTAAACGCGTCGGCGCAACATTGGAAGTTGGTCTGCGGCCCATTCCCAACCGCGGGCCGCCAGCACACCCCAGAACGGTGCAACGGTCAGCAGGTAGCGAAGCTCGCCGTTGCTGGCCATCTTGCCGCGCCAATAGAGGATGCTGTGAACGATCAGAATGGAGAGCGGGATGAGCGCCACCAGCACAGCGCATCGCCGACCGTGGTCTGCGAAGAAGGCCCGCACTCCTTCACGGCCCTTCAACAGGGCTAACGTCGTCACGATGCCCACGACGGTCGCCGGGAAAACCAACGGTGAGACGATCGCGGGCAACGACGCGACGAAGTGCAGCAAATAGCCAGGCCTGTACGCACTTTCCGCAGCGTAGGGCCAGTGGTCGGGCAACCAGCGATACCAGGGTTCGGCGCGGCCATACAGGTGCCAGCCGGCCAGGTCCCAGCCGAGCAAGCCGATGGGCAGCAGCAAGATCGGCCACCATTTGCGATGGAGCACCAGCGCGACGAACGCCATGAAGATGAACGCGAACCCCTCGGGCCGGCTGAGCGGTGTCAGTGAGACAAGCGCGGCCATCACGACGAACTGCCGGGACTGGTATGCGAGAAACGCCCCACCCACCAAAAGCGCAAAGGGCAGCTCAGTCAATTCGGTAAACGAATGCAAGAATACCAGCGGCTGCCCCAACGTGAAGATCAACGCCAATGCGGGCCAGGCGTGCCCTTGTCGCTTGGCGATGCGCATCGCGATCCATGCGACACCGATCGCCAGGACCAGGCTCGCGATGCGAGTGCCCGTTCGTCCCGCCAGCGCCGCGGGGAGCGCGTAGATAGCAGTGCAGATTGGTCGGCCCCACACGTCCACAAACCGATACGGCTCTGCGATCGCAAACCGCGCGTACAGGTAATGGAGCGTGGCGTCGGCCTCAAGGAATGCATCGGACCCGAAACCCGCCAACAGCGAAAGCGTCGCAAAGATCAGGACCGCGACAACCACGGGCAGCACATGGCCCGACGGTGGCGCATCGCCCGTCGGAATGTTCGAAAGCTTAGCCATGCGTCGGGATGTCCACGTTCAAATACTGTCGGCCGGTCAGTTGGACGAAGACGTCCTCCAGTGACGGCCGCCCTACCGACACCGAATCGACTAACCCCGGCGCGGCTTCGATCAGTGACGGCACCAGTTCGTGCCCGCGCGGTCGTTGCAGGCGCAGGGCGTCGCCGACCTGTTCGATGTCGCTGATGTCCAGCTTCTGTCGCAGCGCCTCACGCAGGTCCGTCGGCCGGGACGACGTGAGCGTGATGACGTCACCCTGAATCCGCCCCTTGAGCGCTGCAGGCGTGTCGGCAGCGAGCACTTTCCCGGATTCGAGGATCGCCAGCCGGTCGCACTTGTCGGCTTCCTCCATCAGGTGCGTCGTCAGCAGCACACTGACGCCATCCCGCTGGCGCAAGCCGTTGAGCAAAGCCCACAGGTCGAGTCGCGCACCTGGGTCGAGGCCCGTGCTGGGCTCATCGAGGATTAACAGCTTGGGCGCGTGCAGCAACCCTTTGGCGATCTCGACGCGCCGCCGCATGCCACCACTGAAGCGCTCGACGCGTTCGTCGGCGCGGTCGATCAGGTTCACCCGCGACAGGAGGTCGTCAATTCTCTCTCGCAACGGCCGGCCCGCCAGTCCATAGAGCGCCCCCTGGCACGTCAGGTTTTCGCGGGCGGTGAGTTGCTTGTCGAGCGCCGGTGATTGGAAGACGACCCCAATGTCGCGCCGGATCGCGTCGCGATCGGTTGCGAGGTTGCGTCCCAGAATCCGAACTTCACCTGCCTGCGGTGGAATGAGCGTCGACAGCACCCGGAAAAGCGTCGTCTTCCCGCTGCCATTGGGACCGAGCAATCCGAAGATCTCACCACGGCGAACATCTAGGGAAACCGCGTCGAGCGCGACACGATCACCGTACCGGTGCGTCAACCGATCGATGTGAACGACGGACTCGGTGGAGATCAAAGTTGGAGAGGGGCTGTTCACCATGACGTCTCATGCCCAGTGAAGCAGAACGGTCGTCACGACGCCAGCGATCGTCGCGAAATGCCAGAGTGCGGCGATGCACTGGTCTCGCTCTTCACTCAACCGACCCTGCTTCAATCGCACGGCTGCGTCGATCGTTGCGATCACTGACGCTGCAACATGCGCTGCGACCGTCCCGGTAATCAGGAAGTAGCACGCGTAGAACACATCCGTACTGGAGGGTTCCAGTGATGCCCATTGCATACCCATAAGCGCTAGATACGCGGCAGACAGCGCCAACACACCAAGCTGCGACAGGAATGTCGGCTGGCGACGAAGCATGACGATGCTCGCGATCACCAACGACATTACCGCGGGAATGATCCAGAGGTCGAGCAGCTCGCGATCCGCTGCGACCGTCACCGCGTTACCGCTCTTGAGCACAATGAACGCAGCGATCAACCCACTGAACAGCATGACCTCAGCCGTCAGCAGCAGTTGAATGCCGAGCCGGCCGACACCTGCAGGCCCTGCAATGGTGGGTGCGGATTGCATGATGAGATCAGGGTGCGAAAGTGAAGTCGACCGTGAGTGGTTTACCGTCGGCGATCGTCACTTGCTTTTCCATCTCGCCGAACCGCTCGTGCCACACCGCCAGCATATACGTGCCAGCGGGCAGTTGGGTTAGTTCAAACGTTCCGGTATCCCCGGTCGTCGTGAAGAACGGGCTGGGGAAGACGCCCACATAGGCGCTCATCCACGGGTGAACGTCGCACTTAAAGCGGATGAACTCAGGGTTCGCGAACGTCACCTTCCGCTCGTCGCCAATGCCCGGCATGTTCAGGTTGTCGGCAGGGTTTTTGGTCGGCGTGAAGTGGACGTTGTGTATGGCAGGGTCGCTCGTACGGATGGTCAACGGTTGGCCCGCCTGCACGCCCACCACATGCGGCACGTACCGGCAGCCCACCTGGTCAATCAACGGTGACGGCCCACCCATCGGCGCGTCGGCGGCAACGCCTTTCAGAAAGACGAAGACGTGTCGAAGTGAACCATCGGTGTTGACGACCACCGATTCTTCCTTGATCGGTTCCTTTACGCCGGGATGGCAGACCGCATTGGCAATGACGCGCATTTCAGGTGGCGTCCCCGTAAACGTCACCTTACCGCGAATTACCCCATCGCCGGCGACAACTTTTGGCAACGCAGGCGGGTTGGACGTCGATGGGGCCTTGCCATCACACCCGGCCAGCATGGTAGCGAGTGTAACGACGACAGCACTGCAGATGGATTTCCACATGGGCATGATCGGGAATAGCAGTTACCGCTTGTCGAGCATCATTGCGCCCAACACCAGTGGCAGGTAGATGATCGACGCGAAGAACAGTCGGCGTGCGTCCGGCCGGGTCTTGTGAACCGCGCAGGCTACCGAGAACCAAAGAAACGCCAAACCGAGCACCGTCCCGGCGATCAGATAGGCAAACCCCGTCAACCGCGGGTGAAGCATCGACGGAAGAATGCTGACCGGAATGAGCGCCAGCGTGTACAGAACGATCATCCGGCTCGTCATAGACAGCTTGGGGTCGACCGACGGCAGCATTTTGAATCCACCGGCCTCGTAGTCCTTGCAATACATGATCGCAATTGCCAGGAAATGCGGCATCTGCCACAGGAACAGCACACCAAAAAGCGCGGCTGCCTCGATCGAAAGGTTGTTGTTGACGGCCGTCCAACCCATCACAGGAGGTATCGCACCGGGCACGGCGCCGACCACCGTATTGAGCGTGCTGTAACGCTTCATCGGCGTGTAGATCAACACGTAAGAGAGGTAAGTGAAGGCACCGAGAAACGCGGTAAGCAGGTTAACGAACAGCGAAAGATACCCAACACCGAGAACGCCCAGCACGATGCCGAACCAGAGCGCCTCACCGGGCATGATCTGGCCTGCAGGAATCGGGCGGTTCCTGGTGCGAGGCATCAGCGCATCATACTCACGCTCGACGACTTGATTGAGGACACTCGCGCCGGCGGCGCAAAGCGTCGTGCCGAGCAGCGTGTGGATCAGCAGCATCCAATTAACGTCGTGGAAACTGCCCATGTAAAAGCCGACCAACGTCGTGATGACGACCAGCATGTTCATGCGCGGCTTGGTCAACTCGTACCACGCCCGCAATGAGAACGGCCGGGCAAGCCCAGCGGCATAATCGAGCATAACGGGGGATGCGGCACCAACGGTATGGCTGACGCGCGAGAGTTTGTCTTTGTCTACTGCGTTCATAGGTCCGTCACGCCGTCGCGTACTCCATGGGTCGGGTCGCCTGCTGTCGGCTTGCCGCTGCCACCTGCCCAACCGGTCGCGGCCAATATAACCGAACGGCTTGCAATGTCAGAACGAACGTCGTCACCAAAACCAGCGCCCCACAGGCCACATGCAACGTCGCGATGTCGGCGGGCTTGCGCAGCAGGATCGTGTAGACGCCCAGCGTAAGCTGAGTCACCAACAGCACGACCAGCCCGATCGATGTCACGAATAGTGATCGCTCCTGGCGATACCGCCGCCAGATCAGGGTGACGATGGTCAGGATCGCGATAGTCACCACGATCGCCCACACCCGATGACCGAAGTGGACCCACATCTGCATCAGGGACGGAACGGGGTCCATATGCAATTCAAATGCTCGATACCGGTTGGCAGCGTCCAGGCCCGTGGCGTCGGTTGGGGGAAGCAGCTTTCCGTAGGCCCACGGCAGGTCGGGGATCGCCAGGCCACCACCCAGTTGGCGTTCATAGTGCCGCATAAGGGCGCCAAGGATTAATTGGACGTAAACCACACAAGTTGCGATCGCGCCCATCACCGGCAGTCGGCGCTGGCGATCAACGTGGATCGGGTCGCGTTCAAGCCACCAGCGGCTGGTCACCATCGTCAGCATTGTTGCCAGACAGAAAAACGCCTGCGCGAAACAGGCGTGGACGACGGCGATGTTGACATTGACGAGGACGACCCTCAATCCACCCAGAACACCTTGCAGTATGACCGCCCCCAGCACACCGACTGCGAGCCACCGGACCCAGCGACGCTTTTCAACCAGCCATGCCACGATCACGACAGCGATGGCAAGTAAGCCGACAACGGTGCCCATCAGTCGATGAAGATGTTCGTAAAAAATGCCCCCTTTATCCGGACCGAGCCATTGGCTGAACGGGAACGCGAACATGTTGTAGCCGTAACTGTTGGGCCAATCAGGCACGCTCATCCCCGCGCCGTGTGACGTGACCAGCCCACCCATGAAAATCAGGGGAAACGTCGCGATCGCAGTCAGCAGCGCGAGGATGAACAGGCTTCGGTGGTACACAGTGCGTTCCGTTCAACCGCCACTTGTGGCGGGGCCTTCGTTTCACGTTCTCTTCGACAAACAATCTCGATCGCAAGAGGTCTACTTAATCAGTCGAGATTGCGGCAGAAAATCCTCTTCGACCAGTGGATTGTTGTACTCGTAAGGCCCGCGGTAAACGAGCGCTGGATTTTCAAAATTGGTGACAGCAGGTGGACTGGCAGCGTCTGTCCATTCCAGCGTCGTCACGTTCCACGGATTGGCCGTGGCCCGGCGGCCCCAGATGAGGCTGCCAAGGAAGTTCAGCACAAACGGAATCTGTGCGATCCCAAGTACGAACGCGCTGAACGTGATGAAGACGTTCAATGGCTGGAGGTCTTTGAAACTGGCGATATCCGAGATGTCATAAAACCGTCGCGGCACACCGCGCGTGCCCAGGAAGTGCATGGGGAAAAAGACGCAGTTGAACGCGATGAAGCTCGCGAAGAAATGAATCTTTCCGAGCGCCTCGTTCATCATTCGGCCAAACATTTTCGGAAACCAGAAGTAAATCGCCGCGAACAGGCCAAACATGCTCCCACCGAACAGCACATAGTGGATGTGCGCCACGACGAAATACGTGTCGTGCAGGTGCATGTTCACCGGCGTGCTGGCTAGGAAGATGCCGGACAATCCGCCAATGACGAACAAACTCACGAACGCAATTGCGTTCCACATCGCTGCGGTGAAATGAATGTTGCCGCCCCAGAGCGTGCCGAGCCAGTTGAAGACTTTAATGCCACTGGGCACTGCGATGAACATGGTGCTGATGGCGAATGTGGTGCCGAGCAGCGGGTTCATGCCGCTGTTGAACATGTGGTGCGCCCAGACGAAAAAGCCGAGGAACGTGATGGCCGCCATCGCGTAAACCATCGCGCGATAGCCAAAGACGGGCTTACGCGCAAAGACCGAGAGAATGTCACTGACCATCCCAAACGCCGGCAGGATCATCACGTAGACAGCCGGGTGCGAGTAGAACCAGAACAGGTGCTGGTGAAGCAGCCCATATCCCCCACCGGTGACTTCAGGATGAATCCGGCTTTCTGCGAGCCAATTTGCTGGCAGGAAAAAGCTGCTGACGCGATGGTGGTCCATCAAGTTCATCACCATTGCGCCACTGAGCACCGGCGTCGCCAGCAGCACGAGGATCGCGGCGAAGAGCAGGCTCCAGACACTCAGCGGCAACCGGAAGAACGTCATGCCTTCGCAGCGGAGTTTGAGAATGGTCGCGAGATAGTTAATCGCGCCCATGACCGTCGCGATGCCGACGAGCAGCAGGCTGAGAAACCAGGCAGACTGCCCGTCGAAGGCAATGCGTTCGATGACCATCACCATCCCGAACGCCGCCAGTGTCGCGATCGCCAATTGAGTGATGAACGAAAACCAACCGTCGCGCGGGAACATGTTCAACGTGACGAACATGCCCAATGCCAGCGCAGCAACCGCCACCATCGCGCGCGGAACGATCGGCCACGACATTCCCGGTGAGGAACCCGCTCCCCACATCGCGCTGAGAGGGGGATATCCCGTCCATCCCGCCCAAACAGCACCACCCGGCAGGAACGGCCCCGCCAACAACACCATGCCGGCCAATAACGTCAACCACAGCGACAAGCCACCAAGCAGTGGAAAAGCAGTACGCGTCGCGCCGATCTTGAGAGGAATCAGAAAATTCCCAAACGCGCCGACGAGCAGTGGAATGATGACGAAGAAGATCATCACCGTCGCGTGCAGGCTGAACGTTGCGTTGTACGTGTCGGGTGGCATTTGCCCGCCCGGCCAGTTCATCAGCCTGCCGACCATCGGCATCGGCATTCCATCCGTTACCTTTGGCCAAGCCAAGTGCCAGCGCATCAGCATCGCGAGTCCACCCCCCAGCGCGAAAAAGAGCAACCCCATGAAGAGGTAGCCTTTGCCGACCGACTTGTGATCGGCGCTGAAGATAGCGCGAAAGATCGACATAGGATTCAGGGTGTAACCATCACATGCTCGGCTCGTTCGTAGGCTGCGTTGTCGACGACGACCAGACGCCCGCGCATTGTGTAATGACCGGTGCCGCAAAGTTCCTCGCAGACGATGTCGTACGCCCCACCGGGCTCGTCGGCGCTGATTTTCGTTGGCATGAAGGTCAAAAGACCGATCGTGCCGGGAATCGTGTCCATCTTGACCCGCATCAGTGGCACCGCAAAATCGTGGATGACATCGCGACTGGCGAGGTAGACCTCCACCCGCCGGCCGACCGGCACGACAAGGTCACGCGCAAGCGCGTTTCGCCAATCGTCGTCTGTGCCTAATGGATCAGTCAGGTCCTTGCCCAATGGATTGATCTGTTCGATGTATGCGTTGATCGCCTCCTCACGTTTTTCCTGCGGCAACGCTGCCGGTCCGTTCGATCCACGGAATCGCTGACCGTCGGGCCAGCGTTCGTCTGTCGTACTCGGATAGAGCAGGTATCGCCCCAGTTGACCGTCCGGCCCGGGGTAGATCACGTTCCACTTGAACTGCTGCCCGATGACCAGCACGCGAACGGCGTCAGGCTGACCAATGTCGCGCATCGCGTGGTACGACTGCCATACACGCGTGCTTAATAGTGAAACGACCGTCAGAATGATCGCAGGAATGATCGTCCAGAAAATCTCCAGGCGATTGTTGCCATGGATGAACCACGCCTTGGTCCGCCCTGGACGGTTGCGGTGCCGGATCAGGCTAGTCAGCAGCACGATATGTATCAGTACAAAGATACCGACCGTGATCCAGAGAATCAGTGTGAACAGCCCGTCGAAACCACTTCCGTGTTCGGAATGGTTGGCGGGCAGCCACCAACTGCTTGCGAGGATCGGCGCAACGTCCCACTTCATATCACAAAGTGTAGAGACCTCGGTGTCGCATCGCCAAAACCGCGCTATTCAAAACAGTTGAAGGCAAACTCGCCCATATTCACCCGGTCGGCCGATAAACGACTGAGCGACCTAACCGGTGGGAGTTGAGACGATGACGCGACAGACATGGATGACACTGACCTTGGCAGCGACGATCGGCCTCGGTTGCGCAAAAGATGATAAGTCCAAAGCCAACCCCTACGCCAAGGCCGCCCAGCAACAGCGCGACATGGCCGACAAGGACGACTTCGGCACGAAAAACGAACCAGCGATCATGGCGACCACCCACCTCGCTGCCGGTGGGGTCGCAGAGAGCCAAGGCAACGTTCAGAACGCGATCGATCAGTACCAAAAGGCCGTCGGTGTTGACCCTAAGCTGACCGACGCCTGGTTCAAGCTTGCCATCCTGCGCGCCCGCACCCAACAGTACCCCGCTGCTGTCGAAGCCTGGAAGAGCTACTTGAAGCTGGCCCCCAACGACCCTACTGGCTACGCGAACCTGGGCTTCACCTACGACTTGGCCGGTAAGGCTTCCGACGCCGAAAGCGCCTACAAACACGGCATAGACCTGAGCCCAACACACACCGCTAGTCGGGTCAACTATGGACTGATGTTAACCAAGGCGGGTCGGATCGATGAGGCCAAGGCCCAGTTCGGCGCCGTTCTTCCCCCCGCGGCTGTTCACTACAATCTGGCCTCTGCATACGAACAACAAGGCAAAACCGAACTCGCTCGTGCCGAGTACGAAACATCGCTGAAACTGGACCCCACCTTCAAGCCCGCCAAAACCCGGCTTGCAGAACTGCCCGTTGCGACCGTCACGCCTTAGGATTTTCCGTTTTCACCTAAAATCAAAACGATCCCCAATGTTTTCCCGTGGCGAGCAGTAGCGCACCGACGGAACACCGACGACCACGCAAAACCCATCAAACACCCTTCGTCCTTCAATTTATATGATCGACTTCGATCATATATTGACTACCTCGTTTCTCGCCCTACACTGTCTTTTATGCCGCACCGCGTCGCATTGTTCGTCACGTGTTTGACCGACCAGTTCTACCCGCATGTCGGTGTCGCGGTAACGAAGATCCTCGAGCACTACGGCTGCACCGTCGAATTCCCCAAGGCCCAGACCTGTTGCGGTCAACCCTTCTACAACAACGGTTTCCACCCCGAGGCAGCCGAGCTGGCGCGGAAATTCGTCAAAACGTTTGAGCCGTACGATTACATCGTTTCACCCAGTGGCTCGTGCTGTGCCATGGTCCGCGAGCAGTATGAAGTCCTGCTGAAGGACGACCCCAAGTACGGTCACGCGATGCACACCGTCACGAAGCGCACCTACGAGTTCGTCGAATTCCTTCACAACGTGCTGAAGGTCGACCTGTCCGACCTGAAGCTGCCCAAGCCCGAATCGATCACTTATCATTACACCTGCCACTTGCGTGGAATCGGCGTAAAAGACGAAGGCGTGCGCATGCTGCGCGAGATCGGAAACGTTGACTTCAAGCCGTTGGAAAAGACCGATCAATGCTGCGGTTTCGGTGGGACGTTTGCGGTGAAATACCCCGCCATCAGTGGCGCGATCGTCCAGGACAAGATCGACTGCATCGCCAAGAGCGGAGCCGCGACCGTTGTCTGCAACGACGCCGGCTGTTCAATGAACATCGCGGGAATGTGTCACCGGCACGGCGTGCCCGCACAGGTCCGCCACATCGCCGAACTGATGGCCGACGCAATGGGCATCGACACCCGCGGATTCTAGCGGACTGAAACTCTCCACGAGCAACCATTCGGTTCACCCCTCGTTGCCCAACACAATCACCATTCGGCCAGAACCGTGTTGCGCCACCCCCACTCGTGCCACTCACGCGGCCTTGTCTACAATTGTGATGTCGAAACCGTCGACCGACACGCTCAGCGAATTGTCCGGCGACGCATTGACGCAACCGTTAAGCCCATAGAAGACCTGCTTCCCATTACGCCGATTGGCGATCAGGTTATTCATTCTCAGCAAGCCAAGATGGTGGCTAACCGTGGGTTGAGGCAGGCTCAATTCTTCGCAAAGACTGGTGACGTTGCGCTCCCCCTGCGCCAATAGCAGCAAAATGTTGAGGCGCGTCTTGTCGGACAACAGCCTGAAGAGGCTGGCCAACGGTTCTAACTCTTGTTCGACGACTCCCGGACTACGCGTACGCATCGATGCGGCTCCTTGGCCGCGCAGGTTGGTTGGTCGCCAATATACGCACCGAGGTCATGCTCTGCAAAGAGTAAAACAGTTTCATCAAACAACTTAGGCAAGTGCTTTCCCTTACTTACGAGCGCAGTTGCCACCGTGTTGTCAAGGAATAGAAATGTCACCCTTAAGACCGAAGTAGAAATGTCACCCTGTCAGGGTTGTCCTCGTCCTCGTGTCGCTCGCCGGCGTAGCTGGCGAGCGACACGAGGACGGAACGGCGCTGCAGGCCGGCGTGCGGTTCCACGGGTGGCTCGCCGGCGGTTTCCATTTGCGGTTGTTCATGATCGTCTTTCTGCTCTTCACTTTGAAGACTCCGCTGCGGAGGCTTTGCCTTGCGCTGCGGAGGCTTTGCCTTGCGCTCTTCAATTCCGTAAACGACAATTGCTCCCCCTTGTGCTCGATCACCAGCCGGCCGTCGCCGCGTTGTTTCACCGTCACACGCTTACGTGACAGATGCGCGTGCATCCCGTCGATCTGCAGCCACCGGTTCTTCCACCGCACGCACGCGTCGTTCCCCACCACGCGCTGTTCTGTCACACACAGCACCTCCTCCAGCACACACCCACGCACGACCCCACGGTGGTGGTCCTCCTCCTCCCGGGCTCGCAGCGACAGCCGACGGTTCAGCTCCGGCACGAACACCTCTGCCAGCAACGCGTTGGCCTGCTCGATCGTGTTGATGTTCCGCAGTCGAAGCTCCCGTACGAACCGCTGCTGGAAATACGCATGCCTCTTTTCGACCCGGCCCTTGGCCTGGGGGCTTCGCGCCAGAATCAACTCGACCCCGAGTTCTTTCATCGCGCGACCGAATTGCGTCGGCTTTTCAGGATGATCTTCGTCCCGGTAAATCGAGGCCCGGTCCACGTACAACGCACGCGGCACGCCGTGCTTCTTGATCCACCGGCCCGTCACGTCAAACGCCGCCTCCGTCGTCTCCCCCGCGTACAACTTCGCATCGGTC
>JBBRHE010000042.1:0-20116 GCA_038223165.1 Tepidisphaerales bacterium | reverse complement strand
GTTGCCGCAGCGCTCACCGACCCCGTTGATCGTGCCTTGGCCATGGTCTGCGCCACCGCGCACACCTGCAAGACCGTTTGCGACCGCAAGGGCAGAGTCGTTGTGGGGGTGGATGCCGATGACGGCGCCCGTCTTCTCGCGAACGACCGCGACGGTCGATTCGACGAATTCCGGCATCGAGCCACCGTTCGTATCGCACAGGCAGAGCACGGTCGCGCCGGCATCGAGCGCCGCCAGTAGTGTGCGCATCGCATAGTCGGGGTTCACGCGATACGTATCGAAGAAGTGTTCCGCATCGTAGACGACCTTGCGCCCGGCCGACTTCAGAAACGCCACGGTGTCACCGATCATCGCGACGTTCTCGTCGAGCGTGACACCGAGGACGGTCTTGACGTGAAAATCGCTCGTCTTGCCAACGATGGTGACCACGGGCGTCTCGGCCTCGATCAAGGACTTCATCCCCGGGTCCTCGCTGGCCTTCATCCCGCGCCGCCGGGTCATGCCGAACGCTGAAACCTGGGCGTGCTTCAGTTTCAACTGCCGCACATCGCGGAAAAATGCAGCGTCCTTTGGGTTGGACAGCGGGAAGCCACCTTCGATGTAGTCGACGCCCAGTTCGTCGAGCTTCTGCGCTATCTGCAGTTTGTCTTCGAGCGACAGGTTGAAGCCTTCCCCTTGTGTGCCGTCGCGCAAGGTGGTGTCGTAGATCTCGATGCGTCGTGTGGTGGCCATATGCAAAACCCGTAAACGAAAAAACCCTGCCGGATGGGCAGGGCTCCTGTATCTCACTATCCGCGTACGAAAGCCCTTACCCGATTTTCCTGGGGGCAATAATAATCCGGGTGGTCGTGGCGGTGAAAGTCATTGCAATTAGAAGTATAGCTAGAAATGACCGTCCGTCAAATGCGGAGGAGGAGGGGAGAACTTTAAGGCGCGTTGGCGCGAAGAACACGCGAAGAAGATTTGATCTGAAAACCGGGGCAACCGGCCGCTCAGAATCCGCACGGTCGGTAGTGGACGGTCGATTCCACTCCACCCCGTCATTCCGCATTCTTCGTGGCTTCCTTCGCGCTATCGCACCTTCACGTTCTCTGCCGGGCCCGTCCCACACATTATCAGCCGTAGTCATGCCGTTCGGGTTGATTGACGCTGTCTACAGGCAGGGCTAGTATCGGCCGATGCTGAAGGACCAGCGCGGAACAACGCGGGTGGGCCGAAGCAAAACGAGGAGTCGAATGCCAAATCTGGACTTGAAGAATACCGATCCGCGATCGATCGGCCGCGTGGCCGATTTTGTCGCCCGTACGTCGCCGGCGACCGCAGCGGCGATCGAGAGCAGCGCGCGCGAGCATCAGTTCATCCCCGGTCGCGGGCCGATCTCGATGCCCGCTGCCATGCCCGGGCCCCCGGGTGGCGGGCTCAACCGCTATCGCGAGATGACGCTCGAGGAAATGCTCCTCGAAAACCGTGTTGTCTTCCTCGTTGGTGAGATCAACCATGTGACCGCGTCGCGCGTCATCATGCAGATGCTCTACCTGCAGAGTGTCAAGAAAGACCAAGACATCAACTTTTACATCAACAGCCCCGGTGGCGTCGTCGACGACACGCTGGCGATGTACGACATTATGCGATTCCTGACGTGTGACATCGCTACCTACTGCATCGGTCGGGCCGAAAGCGGTGGGGCGATCGTGTTCGCAGCGGGCAAGAAGGGCAAGCGTTACATCCTGCCCAACGCGAAGGTCATGATCCACCAACCGTTCGGTGGCGTGTACGGTCAAGCCGCCGACATCGAGATCCAGGCTGAAGAGATCCTCAAGACCAAGGAAGTCCTGATCAACATCCTCGCCAAGTGCACGGGCCAGTCGACCGACCGCATTCGTGAAGACAGTGAGCGCGATCGCTTCTTCGACGCCAAGGCCTCGGTCAAGTACGGCTTGGCCGACGAGATCCTCGGTGAGGACTCCCCCGCCGAAGTCGCCGCGGCGGCGGTGGATGGGACGAAGCCGAAGTAAGGAGATCGATGTATGCGGTACAGCGAAATCGAAAAGAATCTGCGTCAGCAGCCGTTCGAGCCCTTCGACATCGTCATGTCGAGCGGTGATCGGTATCGCGTGCGGCATCCGGATGTCGCGATGGTCATGAAGCACAGCGTGATCGTGGCCAAGGTCGATCCCAAGCAAAAAAAGCTGAGCCCACCGTTCGAGGACTATGCGGTCTTGTCGTATCTACACATTACGGCACTTGACCCCGTAATTCCGTCGCGCCGTTCCGCTTGAAAACGAGAATATCAATGACCCAAAATTCCCTCATCCCCATCGTCATCGAAAAGTCCGGCCGCGGTGAGCGGGCATACGACATCTATTCGCGCTTGCTCAAGGACCGCATCGTCATGCTCAACGGCCCGGTCACCGACGACTCGGCCAACGCGATCATCGCGCAGTTTTTGTTCCTGTCGAACGACGACCCCAAGACCGACATCCAGTTCTATATCAACAGCCCCGGTGGCAGTGTGAGTGCGGGTTTCGGCATCGTCGACACGATGAAATTTCTTCGCTGTGACGTCGCCACGACCTGCATCGGCATGGCGGCGAGCATGGGCGCGATCCTGCTGAGCGCCGGCACCAAGGGCAAGCGCTCCGTGCTGCAGAACAGCCAGGTCATGCTGCATCAGCCGCTCATCGGTGGCGTGATGCAAGGACCGGCGACGGACCTGGCGATCGAGGCCGCACACATGCTTCGGTTGCGCGACCGCATGTACAAGCTGATGAGCCAGTGGACTGGCAAGACAACCGAACAGATCCACCGTGACTTCGACCGCAACAAATGGCTCTTCGCCGAGGAGGCCGTCGAGTACGGCTGTGCCGATCGCGTCCTTGACCGTGCCCCGGCGATCGCGGCGCGCACCGTTGAGACGGATGACAAAGAGTAAGCATCTGCTGTAAAGTCAGTCTGATGACTCACAAAATCCCAATGGCCACTGACCCCTTTGCATCCCGCGGTCGCTGGTTATTGGGATGTGTCATTTTGACGGCGGTCGTCATTCTCACCGGTTGCGGTAAGCCCAACGCCGCCAACATCGTCCTGCGCAAGGAAAATCAGTCGCTGAAGGACGAGGTTGCCAAACTGCAATTGCAGCATCAGGCCGACATAGCCTCGCTCGAAGTCGCTGCCGGAAAAGAGGGGACGACCCGGCCAGTGGTCACCGATCCATCGCGTCTGCCGGACCTGTTTACGGTCGTCGATCTTCAATTGGGCCGGCTGACTGCTACCACGCTGGGGTCTGACAACAAGCCCGGATTGAAGGTCGAGGTCGCGCCCCGGGACGATACCGGAGACAAGCTCAAGGCCTCGGGCACGTTCACTATTGAAGCGACCGATCCCTCGCAATCTCCTGAGCCGTTGCTCGGCCGATGGGAATTCGGCCCACAAGACCTCAAAAAACTCTGGTACAGCACGTGGTTTGTCTACTCGTTTGTACTCCCATGCCCGTGGGAGACGACCCCACCGGCGGGCGTCAAGTCGATCCGCGTGAAGGTTCGATACACCGATCTTCTGACCGGCCGCTCGCCCGCGCCCGTCGAGACGATTTTGAAGTACGAAGCTGCCTTTCAATAACTCGGTGGACGTGGCGGGGCGTCGTGACGCATGCGATCTTCATCAAGGGTCGTTTGGGTCGTGCTCGTCGGTTTGCGGTGGCTAGCGCAACCGGCCAACAGTCCGACCAACACAAGCAACATTGAAAATGCAGCGAAAGGGCAGGTGCTCATCTTATCGGCGAGCATAGCCATTGGTCTGATGCCTGCAACCGATGAAAAGCGTAGGAGAACACACTGCGATCCTTCCGCAGGGGCCCGGACGGCGTTACAAGATAGGTGTGCCCCCCGACCCTCCGATGAACCGCCGGCGATTCTTTCGGGCTGGATTGCGTGAACTGCTGAAGCCGTTAGCCCAGATGGTTGACACCGTTTCAGACGTCGCCAATCAGGTCGCGAAGATCGAATCACTGGACGGCCCACCCGAAAGCCCGGCCCAACCACCACCCGTTGAGCCACCACAGCCAGCACCGACCATCCGCCCGCCTGACGGTCAAACCTCTGCCCGTGGGAGAAGTCGCTACGGATCAGCCACTCCAGATCCTGTCAATGAAAAATGGCTGCGTCCCCCCGGCGCGATTCCTGAACTGCAACTGGCAACGACCTGCGACCACACGGGTGAATGCGTTCGCGCCTGTCCCGCCCAGTGCATCAAAATAGAGCCGACCACTGCGGGGGGCCTGCCGCACATTGATGTGGATGCAATGCCCTGCGTCGTTTGTGATGGGCTTTACTGCATGCACGCCTGCCCGACCGGCGCGCTGGTGCCCACTTCGTTAGCCGACATCGACATGGGCACTGCAGTGTGGCACGAAGAAAAGTGTCTGCGGTCGCATGGTGATGATTGCTCGATCTGCGTGGACGAGTGCCCGATCGGCAATGTCGCGATCGAGCTTGTTGAGGGCAAGGTGAACGTGATCGAAGCCGGCTGCATTGGGTGCGGCGTATGCCAAAATCGTTGCCCGACTGAGCCGAAAAGCATCACCGTGACACGGTCTGTCGCGTAGCCGGGTCGGTTAAGCGGCTGCGGGCATTTTGATGTCCAGGGGCTTTTCGCAACCAGGCAGCATACTGGCGATGCTTACACCGCAGACCGAGTCGATCTGAGGGCCGCCCGTCGCTGACAGCGTCAATGTCTTGTCGTCGAGCTTTTGTTCATCGATCAACCTGCGGACGTCGGGAAAGTAGGGCGCGTTGGCATTGACGTTTGTTACGATCGCCTTGGTGCCGTCGGACAGACCGACCGTCGCGCCGGGCAGGAACGGTGGGGCGACGCACGTGAGCATCTTGAGCACCATCGGGTCGACGGCGCCAACGTATGCGGTCCGCAGCAGGTGCAGCACTTCCAGGTTCGGGCGACGCTGGCCTTTTTCATCCGTGCAAAGTCGATCGAACAGGTCGGCGGCACCGAGGATGCGGGCAAAGATGTGGATCTTCTTTTCCTGCATGATGGTCTTCGTGCCGTCGCTGTTGACGGTGACGGGGAAACCGGTGCCGTCGTACCGCTGGTGATGATGCAGCACCGCGCTCGCGGCCGTCGCTTCCACACCACCTTGGATCATCTCGTAACCGTGCCGTGGGTGTTGTTCCCATTCGGCGCGAAGTTGATCGCTCAGCGGTTCTTTCGATGAGATCGTGCGGGCCTGCAGTGGCTTGGGCAGCTTGCTCTTGCCGATGTCGTGCAGCATGCCGGCGACGCCCAGGTTGGAAATCTCCTTCGCGTGCGCCGCAGGCAGTCGGCTGCGCTCGGCGATTACGTAGCCTTCGAGCTTGATGCCCAACACGAGCGCCAGATGTGCGACTGCCGTCGCGTGCCCGACGGCGTCACTGGACTGGCGAGCCATTTGTTCCATGAACAGGGGATGGGTTCCACTGCCCATGAGCGTGCAGATCATGTCACGCGTGGACGAATAATAGTCCGCGAACGCGATCGTCGGCTTCGTGTGCCGCTGGGCCGACTCGATGCTTTTCTTGATGTTGGTGTAGATCTTTTGTCGTTCGGGGCTCAGTTGCGGGCCCAGCAGTTTGTCGAGATCGTCGAGCCCGGGGAAGTCGACGAAGACGAACGCAATGCCGAGGTCCTTCAAACGCTTCACCACGGCCGGTTGAACGACGTAGCCACGGTTCAGCAGCGTTTGATCGGGCTGCTCAGGGTTGGCGACGGGCGCAGCGAGGACCTGGCCTGGCTTGAGTTCGTATGTCGAGACTGTCAGCACAACTCACGTCCTCGCTCGCCGACCCCGTGTAGGTCATCGGCTCACAAAGATGAGTGCTAAACCGGATGGATTAAGAGGACAGTCGCGATTCTACGACCTTCCGCATCGTCGCGACCGGGGCCGTTTTATCGGTCCACAACTCGAACTGGGCTGCGGCCTGGCGGACGAACATCTCTATGCCGTGCACCGTTTTTGCGCCAGCGGCCTCGGCCTGTCGCAGAAGCTTGGTGCTCAGCGGGTTATAGACCGTGTCGAACACGAGCGTATCGGCGTCGAACTTCGGCAACGAATCACCGAACGGACTGGCATCGACGTTCGGATGCATGCCGACGCTGGTGGTGTTAATGTATATCTGACAGCACGAATCGCAAAGCTTGCCAAAGTCAGCAGCGACGACCTTGCCCGACCGCCCATTAAACTCGGCCGCGAGCGCATCGGCCTTGTCGCGCGTGCGGTTGTAGACAACCACGGTTGCGCCGTAATGTGCCAACGCCGCGACGGCAGTGCGACCGGTGCCACCGGCACCGAGGACGGCGACACGGTAGTTCTTCAAGTCGTCGCGCGTGATGTTCAGCGCACTCGTGATGCTGTCCAGGATCGCAGCATAATCCGTGTTGCGACCGATCAGTCGAACTCCACGGGCCGCGTCGCCTGGGCCCGGGCGCATCACCACTACGGTATTCACCGCACCGATCGCCATCGCTAACGGTTCAATTTCCGCGTTCATCGCCTGCAAGTATTTCAGGCAGTTTTCCTTGTGCGGAATCGTCACCGACAACCCCGACAGATGCAGCGGTTCGAACGCCAGGAACGTCTCCATGAACGCCTTGAAGCTTTCATACCCCGGGTTCACGAGCAGCGGCACGTACACGCCATCGTGCCCCATCTCGTCAAACGACGCGTTGTGAATCGCCGGCGACATGGAGTGGGCGACTGGCGAGCCGACCACGCCGTACACCTTGGTGTTGGCGTTGATCTCGTCCCAGCGGTACAGCCGCTTCATGTCGGTGACGCTGATCTGCCCCGGGGCGGTTCCCTTGTCGCCCGGCAACGTCGCGAAGGACAGAAACGCCCCAAACTTCTTGGCGAGAATACGACTGATCAGCCCTGCCTCGCCCATGCAGAGCGCGATCGTCGGCTTCTGCTTGTTCAGCAGGATCTCAAACGCTTCGATGTTGTCGCGGACGGTGCGGGCGGTCCAGACGATCTTGGCGACGTCGGCCGACGAGGCGTTCAGTTCGGCGAGAATGTTGTAGAGACGGTCGGGACGGCCGGTAAAGTCGTGGGAACTAAGGATCAATCGACTAAAGCCACCGCGGTCGACGTTAAGTTTCTTGAACGTCTCCACCTCGACGTCCGTGTAAGTTGCAAGGTGCGAGAGAAAGCCTAGCAATTCGACGCGCTCGGCATCGGTGGATTCGGAAGGCCGTCCACCTTCCCAGGGTGCTCTAGCCGTAACGACTGTCGGCAACGTCGAATGATCAATTAGGTTCGACGCATCGCCGACGAAAGTATCGAGACGAAGCTCAACGGTGTCCGCGCCAGCTTCGGCGGCCAATGCGATGTCGCGTTGGGCCTGTGCCTCGGAATCTACGAAAATTGCGACGCACAGGCGAGTCATGGTCGAAAACAATCTGCCCACGAATGAGCACGAATCGTCACGAAGAGCAAGATCAGACTCTGATCCTCATTCGTGTTC
The DNA here is from genome assembly GCA_038223165.1 of Tepidisphaerales bacterium. Lineage (GTDB taxonomy): Bacteria > Planctomycetota > Phycisphaerae > Tepidisphaerales > Tepidisphaeraceae > DASYHQ01. The sequence goes on along the minus strand of JBBRHE010000042.1, from coordinate 12,605 downwards.
CTTCGTGCGCATTTGTGGGCAATAATTATTCGTTCAGTTTCCGCTTACTTCAACTCATCAAACGACCCGACTGTCGGCAGCGTGCCTACCAGCGGCTTGGCGTAGTCGATGAAGGCCTGCGAGATGTCGTTACCGTTAACGATGTGGGCCGGGTCCATGTGCTTGGTTTCGCGGGCGACATTTTTGATGCTCGTCGTTTCCAGCTCGATCTTGTAGGGGCTGTTGCTGACGCGCTTCATGACGATCGAGTATTCACCGACCTGCCCGCTGGCCGAGATTTGCACGGCCTTCTGACCGACGAGGCGGGCTTCCTTGGCGTCGACTTCACTGACGGCCAAGCCCGGGAACGACCGCTGCAGGTAGCCAAAGGTGTCGGCGCGCACGCGTAGTTTTTTTCCACCGGGCGCTTGCAGCTTCTTGGTGATAAGCGAGGCGAGAAAGTCGCCCAGCGCGCCGGTGCCGGAGAGCTGGATGTTGCCGTGAGAGTCTTTCTCGATGTTGCTGCTCATCGCCTCGGCCCAGGTCTTGCCACCGGGCTGGCTGACACCTTCACTGACCGCGATCAGGCAACGGCCTTTTCTTTTGTAGACGGCATCCACGTCGGCGAGGAATTTGTCTTCGCTAAGTGGGGCCTCGGGGCAGTAGATGAGGTGCGGACCGTCTTGGGGGTTGCGGCGGGCGAGGACCGACGCCGCCGTCAGGAAGCCGGCGTGGCGGCCCATGATCACGTCGACCTTAATGCCGGGCAGGCTGGCGTTGTCATAGTTGTCGCCCATGATCGCCGCCGCGACGAACTTGGCCGCTGAGCCGTAGCCGGGCGTGTGGTCGTGGACGCGCAGGTCGTTGTCGATCGTCTTGGGGACGTGGAAAACGCTCAGCTCGTACTTGTTGGCAGCCGCCAGCTCCTGCACGATGCGCGCGGTGTCAGCGCTATCGTTGCCACCGATGTAGAAGAAGTAGCGGACATCGTTCTTCTTGAACGAGTCGAAGATCTTTTCGCAGTACGCCGCGTCCGGCTTATCGCGCGTGCTACCGAGCGCCGCAGCTGGTGTGGCAGCGATGCGCTCGAGCAGGTCCTGCGGCGCGCCCTTAAGCTTGATGAAGTCGCCGTTAACGATCCCGCGCACACCATGGCGAGCGCCGAGCAACTCGTTGATGTGCTTAGCCTTCTGAACTTCCTGGATCACACCGACGAGGGATTGGTTGATAACCGAAGTCGGGCCGCCCGACTGACCGATGACTGCGTTGCCTGCCATGATGAAAGCTTCCTTCCGTTGTTCGCGCAAGATGGTAGGGCGGAACGGGTTGGATGCAAGTGCCATAGGGTAAATCAAGGCGCGAAGAGCGTTGCGACTTTCAGTGGCTTCCTGGGGGCAGATAGCGGGGCGATGCTGCGATCTTCGTTGAAAATTTCAACGCTGAGGTACTCGGCCTTGCGGCGGCTACTCGTACCGACTTGTGGACTGCGGTGGACGATCAGCTGGCGATTTTCAACGTCGACCACCCAATATTCCGGAACCCTCGATCCAGCAAAGATCTTCGGCTTGACGCGTGTATCGGCCAGCAGCGTGCTGCCGGCCACTTCAACAACCAATACCGCGCGGTCGGCGGTCATGTAGGATTTTGAGGGCTTTGCCGGCCCCTTGATCACGGCTAGATCCGGCTCAGGTACATGTGCGCCGCAGTGCAGTGTCATCTGCACGCGAGTCCAGTAATAGCGATCGTTGAAAGCCGTAGAAGCCCACCGTGCGACCATGGATACGCAGAACGCGTGGTCGTCGTACTGTGATGCCATGCGAAATATTTTCCCGTTGATCAGTTCAGTACGAGCTTCGCCCAGAAAGTTGTTTTCGCCAAGGTGAAAATAGAGGTCCGGCGTAACTCGGACGTCGCGCTTCGGGGGATGGTACGCCAGCGTCATAAGATAAAACTATAGCATTGGTGTTGAATCAATGGCAGCACTATTTCCCCAACAGCACCCGCTCGACGAACCCCGTGTCCACTTCCCCACTCTTGAAGTATTCATTGTCCATGATCTGCAAATGCAGCGGAATCGTCGTCTTGATCGGTGAGATGTGGAACTCGCTCAGCGCCCGCTTCATGACGGCGATCGCTTCGGCGCGCGTCTTCCGGTGCACGATCAGCTTCCCGATCATGCTGTCGTAGTTGGGAGGAATGCGGTAGCCCGCGTACGCGTGGGTGTCCATGCGCACGCCCGGACCGCCGGGCAGGCGCAGTTCGGTGATGGTGCCGGGGGACGGCGCGAAGTTGCGGGCCGGGTCCTCGGCGTTGATGCGCACCTCGATCGCGTGACCGATCTGCGGAATGTCCTTCTGTTTGAAGCTCAGCGGTTCACCGGCGGCGATGCGGATCTGTTCTTTAATCAGGTCGATGCCGGTGACCATTTCCGTCACGGGGTGCTCGACCTGGATGCGGGCGTTCACTTCCAGAATGTAGAAATTCTGTTCCTTGTCGACGAGAAACTCGACCGTGCCGGCGTTCGTGTACCCCGCGGCCTTCACCAATCGCACGGCGGCTTCGCAGAGCTTTTCGCGGACGGACTGCTTGAGCACGGGTGACGGCGACTCTTCGACGAGCTTCTGATGGCGCCGCTGCATCGAGCAGTCGCGTTCCCAGAGGTGGACCACGTTGCCGTGGTTGTCAGCGAGGATCTGCACCTCGACGTGCCGACCATATTCGACGTATTTTTCGATGTAGACCGTTGCGTTCTTGAACGCGTTCTCCGCCTCGGCCATGGCTTGTTTGAGGCCGGCGCGGAGGCTGACGTCGTTGTGCGCCACGCGCATTCCGCGCCCACCGCCACCGGCGGCGGCCTTGATGATGACGGGGTAGCCGATCTGACCGGCGATCTTGAGCGCGGTCTTTTCGTCTTCCACTGCGCCGTCACTACCGGGGACCGTCGGCACCTTGGCCTTTTTCGCCAGGCGTTTGCATTCGACCTTGTCACCGACGGCCTTCATGGCCGAGGCCGGTGGCCCGATGAACTCGATCTTGCAACTGCGGCAGACCTCGGCGAAGTGGGCATTCTCGGCGAGGAAGCCGTAGCCCGGGTGGATCGCCTGCACGTCGGATATTTCCGCCGCCGAGATGATGCGCGGGATGTTGAGGTACGATTCGCCGGGTGGGGCGTCACCGATGCAGATCGACTGGTCGGCCAGCTTCAGGTACGCCGCGTCCCGGTCAGCCGTCGAGTAGACGCAGACGACCTGGATGCCCAGCTCGCGGCAGGCACGGATGATGCGGAGTGCGATTTCCCCGCGATTGGCAATGAGGATCTTTGAAAACATGGGCAAGCGCTCTTGGGAGAAAAATCAAGAAAAGAAGCCAGAATTCAGGAGCCAGAAGGCAGAAGATAGAAGGCAGAACTTGAGCCGTCGCCGAGAGACCAAGCGTCTTCGCATTTCTTCTGGCTCTTGGCTTCTATCGCGTTCATTCTGGCTCCTGGGTTCTTGCGTCACGTGGTTGGAATGAAGTTGCGCAGGTGGTTGGCTGCGTGCATCAGGTTGAACTGGCGAAACTCGTCGTTCGAGACAATGCCGAACGGACCGAAGTTGATGCGTTCCTGCGTGAAGGCCTCCCACTGGTGGAGGACCGTGATCAACCGTTCGATCTCGCCGCCGTCAATCGTGCCGCCCGAGTCGGTGATCGGGTCGGTGCCCGGCGCGATCGGCACACCCGCCGGCATGACACCGGCAGCGAGGAGGGCGTCCAGGCGATTCGTCTTCAACGCCTGCTGCTCGGGAGACGATTTGGCGTCGGGCGCGAGCGGCTTCAGGCACATGCGCAGTGGCAAGCCGACGTGCCACGCCGCTTGCATAAGTGTCCAGTTGCCGGCCTGCACGTGTCCGTCACGCAACCGCTGCACGTCGGCGATCACGTCGCTGGGGGAAGCGTAGGAAAGGTTCTCACGCGGCGCGGGTTTGGCGGGCAACAGGTACCTCAGGTGATGGGCGGAGTGAATCAGGATTTGTCGGCGCGAGTCGTCGTCATTCATGTGGCCGAACAACCGGTGCGGGGCGAACGGACCCGGGTGGGCCTTTAACCGTTCGAGCGCCTCGACGAACTGCGCGACGCTGGTTGGATCGGCGTCGGCCGGTGGTACCATCGTGTCGGCTGCGACGAGGCCCTCGGGCAGTCGGCCCTCGGCCAAGATCTTGGCGAAAACCGGTGCCCGCGCGTCCTGGTCGGGCGTGTTCGGCTCAAACGGACCGACCCGCATGCGTGCACGCGTCGCGACGTTAAGGTGCCAGCAGACCTGTGCGAGTGTCCAGTTGCCCCCCTGGGCGTAACCGTCGCGCAGCCGATGGAGGTCGGCAATCGCGTCGTCGATCGTGTCGAACCCGAGGTTCGGGCGGTAGGGCCGGCTCACGGCTTCACCAGGTAAAGCGTCTGCCCGAACTCGACCGTCTGGCCGTTCGTCACCAACACCTTAGTGATCGTGCCGCGCGTCTCGGCCTTGATGTTGTTGAAGACCTTCATCGCTTCAATGATGCAGACGTCGGTGTCTTCATCGACGCGCGTGCCAACCGAAACAAACGGTTTGGCCTCAGGCGTGGCGGCGGTGTAGAAGGTGCCGACCATCGGACTCTTGATCGCAACGAGGTTGGCATCGTCGGAAGCGACCGCGGCCGTGGCAGGGGCGCCGGCAGCGCCTGTCCCGGCCGACGCAGCAACCGGGGCGGCGGCGGGGGCCGGCGCGGCAGGCGCGTAGGCGTAGGTCGGCGCGACAGCACCACGCTTTAGGACGACGCGCTGGTTGCCGTCGCGGATTTCGACGGTGTTCAGGTCGTTGGCGCTCATCAGCTTCACGAGCTGTTCAAGCAAGCCGACGTTCATCGGGCTGGTCGGCGTCGACCGGGACGTCGATGACTTCGACGACGTCGTCGCGCCCGATGCCGGTTTCTTCTTTGCGTTTCGCATTTCGCTCAATGTAATTTCCTCAGTTGCACGTCGACCTGTCCACCGACAAACATCGTCGGTGGTCAGGCCGGTCCTGCTATTCGATATGGTAATTCTCGAAGCTCTTGTCGAGGCTCGAGAGCACTTCGCACCCGCTGTGGGTAATCAGCACGTCGTCTTCGATGCGCACACCCCCTTCACCCGGCAGGTAGATGCCCGGTTCGACGGTGACGATCATGCCGGGCCTTAGCTCTTCCTCGCCACCGTTCTTACGCAGTGACGGGTTTTCGTGGATGTCGCGACCGATGCCGTGACCTAAGCCGTGACCAAATTCCTTGCCAAAGCCGGCTTTGTCGATCACCTCGCGGGCGACACGATCCGCCTGTGTGGTCGTCACACCCGGCCGCAGGAACGCAATGGCAGCCAGCTGCGCTTCCAGTGCGATCTTGTAAATCTGTTTCATCTTCGGTGACACGCGCCCGATCATGAAGGTGCGCGTTAAATCGGAACAGTATCCCTTATATAATGCGCCCCAGTCGATCAACAGTGGCTGATCCTTCTGCACGAGCGTCTCGCCCGGCCGATAGTGGGGTAGCGAGCTATTGGTGCCCGCAGCGACGATGACCGGGAAGCTGCTGTTGCTCGCGCCACGACTTCGCATTTCCAGTACGAGCAGCCCGGCAAGGTGGTTCTCGCTGAGCCCAACCTTAATCTCACTGCGGAACGAGTCGAATGCCTCTTCGGCAACTCCGACCGATTTGCGGATGAGGTCGATCTCGTGGTCATCCTTGATCTTGCGGATGTTGACCATCACGTCCTCGATCGGTTGTAGCTCAATCGAAGACTTGCCCCCCTTGATCGCATCGGCCAACGCGTTCACCTGCCCCACGGTCGTGAAGTTCGCTTCAAACCCTGCCCGCTTCACCTTCGCCTCGGCAAGCGTTTTGGCGAGCATGTCCGACATCTTCCCGTCGCGCATCCGGGTCTTCACCCACGAGGCCTCGATCTCGGCCTGTTCGGTGTAGCGGAAATCGGTGACGAGGAAGAGATCCTTTTCGGTGATGATCCCGACGGAATCGTCGCCCGTGAAGTTCGTAAGATACGCAAGGTCTGGCGGATGCGTCAGCAGCAGGCAATCGAGCTTCAGGGCCTTCATGGCCTCGCGCACCTGCTTCTGGCGGGCCTTCAAATAGGCCTTGGGACGGGCGGCAACCATCGGTTTCAGAGTATCTGTCATGAATATCACCAAACAGGAACAAATCGAGAGGGGAAAGGTAATGGCCGGTGGCCGATGGTGTCAAATGCCAGCCGACTTGGCGTTCGGCCAATGGACGGCCCATTTCCGATGAAAATTAGACGACCGCAGAGGCGCAGATTTGGACTTAGAGTGACGCCGAGCGGGTTGAAATGGCTCTGAAATCGCCTTTCTTCGCGTTCCTCTCTACGTCTCTGCGGTGGTCCTTCCCTCGATCCTCCTTTTCGTTTCGCCTACGATGCCGTCAATGAACCTCCCTCTCAGCACTCCAACCCTGCCCGGTGTCGGCGGGGTCATCAAGGCCCGTAGCGAAGATTTCTTCGTCCAGGAGATACCCCTATACGAACCCAGTGGCGATGGCGAGCACGTCTTCTGCGAGATCGAGAAGGTCGGCATTCCGACTTTCACGGCTATCGACTGGATCGCGCGCGGGCTGGACGTGCCAACGCGCGAGATCGGCTATGCGGGTATGAAGGACGCCAAGGCCGTCACCCGGCAGACGCTGTCGATCTGGGGGACCACGCCTGAGGCCGTCATGGGTTTACGGTTACAGGGGCTCAAGGTGCTCTGGGCGGCACGCCATGGCAATAAGCTTCGGTTGGGGCACCTGGCGGGCAACCGGTTTGCGATCAAGATCCGTGAGGTTCAACCGACCGACGTCGTCAAAGCCAAGACGATCATGGAGACGCTGGAACGCCGTGGCATCCCGAACTACTTCGGTGAACAGCGCTTCGGTCGGCGCGCCAATAACGACAAGTTCGGCGCCGCGCTCATCCGTAGCGACAACGTCGAAGTCCTCCGCCTTCTGCTCGGCGACCCGATGGACGGTCTGGACAACAACAAGATCATGAACGCCCGCAAGGCGTTCGAGGCCCGCGACAACGAGGCCTCAATGAAACACTGGCCGCGCTCGGCGGGGCTTGAACGGCGCATTCTGGCGCGACTGATGAAGACGCGTAAGCCCGGCATGGCCGTCCGCGCGATCGACGAGAAGCTGCGCCGGCTGTGGATCAACGCGTTGCAGTCCAAGATATTCAATAACATCCTTGCGATGCGCGTCGACGAGTTCGACAAGGTCGAGCTTGGCGACTTAGCGTACAAACACGACACCGGCTCGGTTTTCCGCGTCGAAGACCTCGCCGCCGAGACCGTTCGGGCCGCCGCATTCGAAATCAGCGCGACCGGGCCGTTGCTCGGTTATCGAATGACCCTGCCGACCGATCGGCCACTGGAAATGGAACAATCGGTCTTCGCGACCTACGGTCTGACGCCCGAAATGTTCCGCCACGAAGGTCAGCACCGGATCAAAGGCGCCCGCCGACCACTCCGCATCCGTCCAACCGACATCAACCTTGTCGGTGGTGTCGACGATGACGGCAGCTACATCACCGTCGCGTTCACCTTGCCCGCGGGCAGCTTCGCGACGGTCGTGATGGCGGAAGTGATGAAGGCCGTGGACACGTCGGATGATGAAGTGCCCGAGAGTGACGAGGATGAGAACGACGAATCTGAATCGCCGGAGGAAGTGACCGACTAGGCGTCGGAAGTCGCGTTACTCGCACACCCCAAACTGCCGCAGCGCCGCCCGTACGCCGTGGTTGTTGTTGGACGGCGCGATCCAGTCCGCGACCGCCTTGACGCTCGGTGATGCGTTGTCCATCGCCACGCCCACACCGGCCGCCTGCAGCATGCCGATATCGTTAACGGCGTCACCGATCGCCATCACCTCCTCCATCGCGATGCCATAATGCGCCGCAACCTGCGCGAGCGCCGCGGCTTTGCTGGCAGTGGGGTGGGTGATCTGGATGAGATCGGCATCGGTGCTGACCAGCGTGATCTGGCGCGCGTAGGCCTCACCGACCACCCGCGCCAGCGAAGCCATCATCTCCGGGTGCCCCAGCAGCATCAGCTTCGTAATCGGTTGGTTGCAGAACATCGGGATCGGCGCGACCACGTCCGGCCCAAACAGCCGGCCCGTCTCGGTGGTGTACGTCAGGTCATGCCGATCGGTATGCCACCTGTCCATGATCTCGCAGCCGATCAACACATCGCTGAACAACCCCCGCGCGCGGTCGATGATGTCCAGGACGAGCGAAAACTCCAACGGCGTGTGCGCGACGACCTGCCGGTTCACCTCATCCCACACCAGAGCCCCGTTGTAGTTGATCTGCCACGTGTCCAGCTTTAACCGCTGATAAATCGCCCGCACGCTCCGCGGTGGCCGGGCCGAAGCGATAACCACCTTCACCCCGCACCGAACCGCCATCGCGAGAGAGTCGACCGTTTCGAGTGTGACCTCCTTGCGGTCGTTAAGCAGCGTGCCATCAAGGTCGATCGCGACCAGTTTGATCTTGGGGGTTAACTGTTGCGAGGACTTCATACGTTACAGCTCGACGTTCTTCCGCTGGGACAAGAACACCAACCACACGGCGGGCCTTCTTCCGGTGACCGATGATAGGGCGGATGCGTACGCGTCCATCTGCAACCGGTACGCGGCGATCCGCTCGTCGAGCGCGGTGCCACGGACGCGGTCGGTTTTGTAGTCGACGATGTAATCCTTCAACAGCGTCGGCACGAACAGGTCGATGCGGCCACGGACCATCACGCGGTCACGCGGGTCGTCACTGACCGGCGCACCATCCACGGTCGCAGCGAAATACACGGGCAACTCGCGGCGGAGGTGCTCGGCGTTCTCGCGCAATAGCTGCCCGACCTCGCTGGCGAGCAGCCAGTCGATTGACGCGATATCAACGACCTTCGCGTGCTCGCGTGCCAGCAATTTCGCGTCGACCATCGCCGCGATTTGGTTGCGCACCGTGTCGGCCAGTGGGGAAAAGTCGAGATGTTCCAGGACAAGGTGTGTCGCCGTCCCCACGTCCGCAGCCCCGAGCAAGCCCGATGCGGCGGCGAAGCGCGGCGTCGGTACAATGCCTGGCTCGGTGGCCGCGTTCGCGTCTTGTAGGACAGGCATTCCTGCCTGTCTCTCTTCCTCTCCCCCCGTCTTCTGTCTCTCGGACAATGCCGGGGGGAGAACGGGGGGAGAGACAGGCAGGAATGTCTGTCCTACGGGCGGATGCGGGTCGCTCGCATGGGCCCGCGAGGTCACCGACTGCGCCCCAGCCGTGCGCGTGTACGCGGCGTGCGGATACTCGAACGCCAGCCGACCGATCACCTCCGCAGCGACATCCGTTACCGCTGGCGCCGGTTCCAACAGCTTCAGGATCGACAACGGCGCTAACCGCTCGATCGCCGCTGCGGCTTCGGTCTTCGAGGTCTCGATGGATGGCAGCGCCTCGTGCGACGTGATGTCTATCGTCCGAAGCCCTGTCGCCACCGCGACAGGCCCAAGCCACGCCAACGCCGTCGTCGCGCTGAGCGTGTCGTCAGCCGGGATGACACCCGCATGGCCCGTCCAGCGCGTCACCCATTTCTCATGTTGTCCCTCGCGCGCCGTGCCGACGAGGATCAGGTGCTCTTTAGCGCGCGTGAGCGCCACGTACATCACGCGCAATTCCTCAGCGAGCATCTTGCGCTTCAAGCGCGGCGTGATGACCGTCGTCGCGAGCGTCGGGTAGCGAACCAGCCGTTCCTCATCCACCGCGTACAGCCCGAGCCCTTCGTCTTTGTCATACACGATCGGCCCGCGGGCGTCGGTGAGGTTGAATGCCTTGCCGAGGTCGGCCACGAACACAATCGGGAACTCGAGCCCCTTGCTGCGATGAATCGTGATGATGCGGACGGCGTCCGTTGCCTCGGCGGTCAGCGCGGCTTGGCCGGCGTCGACCTCGTCGGCCAGGCCGTCCAGGAACTGCAGGAAGCGCGACAGCCCACCGCCGTTCATCTGTTCAAACTGCGTCGCCCGCCGATGCAATTCCAGCAGGTTGGCCTTGCGCTGTTCACCATCCTCCAGCCCGCAGACGAACGCGAGGTAGCCGCTCTGCTCGTAGATGGTCGCCAGCGTCTCGGCCAGTGGCCGTTGCTGGGCCAGTTCTCGCCAGGCGCTGAGGCGCGCCAGCACGTCGCGCAGCCGCGCTGCCAGTTCGTCATCCTGTTCGACCGCGTATCGCGAGACCGCTTCGTGAAACGCCGTCCCATCGTCGCGATAGGCGAGCCGGATGCGGGCCAAACTATCCTCCGGCTCGGCCAAGCTACCCAACGGGCTCCGCAGCACCGCTGCGAGGGGCAGGTCTTGTCGAAAATTGTCGAGCACCTGCAAGAGTGACAGCAGGTCGAGTACTTCCATCGCCGTGAAGAAACCACTGCCTCCCTCGGCCAGCACGGGAATGCCGCTCTTGCGTAGCACGTTGGCGTACTGCTCGACCTTGAACTTTCGTGTGCGCAGTAGGATCGCGATGTCACCGTAACGGACATCGCGAAACGACGACCCATCGTCCGCCGCGACCTGTGCACGTTGTGAACCGTCTGCGCCCATCAACTGCGCGATGCGATACGCGATAAAGACCGCCTCGCGCTCGGCGCGCTCAAATTCAGCGCCATCACCGGCCTGATCATCACCGCTATCGCTCGCCTGCGGTTTTGCCGGCACCAGATGCATCTCAATGGGAGCGCCGGCAAACCCACTGCCTTCCGGGAAAGTCGCCCCGGCGATTAGCCGATGGCCCGCGGTGTAATCGATGTCGGCGGCGTCCTTCGTCATCAGCAGGTCGAAGATGCCGTTGATCGCGTCCAGCAGTGGCGCGCGGCTGCGGAAGTTGGAGTTAAGGTCAATGCGCTCACCACCACTGTCGCGCTCGGCGAAGCCATCGTATCTCCGCAGGAAGAGCTTGGGTTCGGCCGAGCGGAATCGGTAGATGCTTTGTTTGACGTCACCCACGCAGAACAGGTTTCCATTCCGCGGCCCACCTATGCATTCACGGCTGACGAGGCGCAGGATTGCTTCCTGCATTTCGTTGATGTCCTGGTACTCGTCGACCAGCACATGCGCGTATCGCCGATGGCAACCACGGGCGACGATGCTTGGGCGGCTGAGATCCCCGTCTTCGGACAGCAGCGTGAGCGCTCGCCGTTCCAGGTCACTGAAGTCGAGGGCGCGGATGCGATTTTTCGCGTCGCGGTAGGCTTTGCCGAACTGCTCGACGAGCGACAGCAGTTCCTCTGCCGGCGCGGCGATCCGCTGCATGCCGTCGCGCCATTGCGCTTCGGTGAACCGCAGGGCGCTGCACAGCGGGCCGTCTTTCATATCGGCGCGGATAGCGTCGACGGCGTCCTTGGCGATCGTCTTGCCCGGAACACTGTTTTTAACGCTGGGAAGGTTACCTGGCTGAAAATCAACCTCTTCGGCCAATGCGTCGATGCCGTCCGAATCCAGTGTCGCCCGCCAGTTGGCAGCGATCGAGGCGGCCTCGTTCAACGCAGTGAGATAGCCCGGAAAGTCACCGAGCCGGCGGATGGTTTGGAGGGCGCTTTCGATGCGAACTTGAAACGCCGTGATTTCGCGCTTGAGGTCCTTCAACAGCGTGTTGCCGAAATGGGAGTCGCCAAACGGGGGCTCGAGTGGTCCGCGCAACCGCGATCGCGAGTCGGATAAAAACTTTTCCGGGTCGACCAGGCTCGACAGGGTTTCGTACAGTGACAGTAGTTCGGATCCCAGCGCCGCGTCATCACCATTGAAGTAGCCGTCCAGCAGAGCGGCAAACGCCTGGGGTGATTCACTGCGGAACCGCTCATCGAGCACCTCGCGCATCGTCTCGTGCTTCAACAGCGCCGCGGCGTCGCCGTCGAGAATCTCAAAGGCTGGATCAAGCCCCGCAGCATGAAAGTGCTGTCGCAGCAATCGTCCGCAGAACGAATGAATCGTGCCGATCGTCGCCCGCTCGATGCCGGCGAGCTGTTCCACTGCCCGCGTGTCGTCCGTGATTGCGGCCCGGTTGGCCAGCGCGCTGCGAACCCGAGTCCGCATCTCAGCGGCCGCTGCCTCGGTAAACGTGACAACCAGCAATTCATCCACGTCGCAGGGTTGCGGTGCATCACAGATGAGATAGGCGCACCGCTCGGTCAGGACGGCCGTTTTGCCCGAACCCGCAGCGGCGCTGACAAGCAGACTGTGACCGGTCGTCCGAATCGCGCGCAGTTGCTCAGGGGTCCAGTTACGAGAGGATTTCGATAGTGCTTCGGACACGTTCTACGGTTTCCCCTCGTCAGTTTCGACGTGTTGACGATGTGCCATGAGTTCCTCTCGGCTGATTCCGCTGATGATGTTGTATCCGTTCAATGTCACGTCGAATCGACAGAGCGAGCGATACCCGCACTGCGCACATGGGGACTTCTTGCCGAGGCGGTACGGTCGCGAGCGGATATCGCCACTGATGATGGCGTCGGTGATTCCCGCTAGCTTGCTGCGGACGTAGTCGAGCAGGCCGAGGAACTCGTCGGCGTCGCAGGCGTCACTGCGGTCGCGATCGCCAAGGAT